>JBLNFG010000679.1:0-9798 GCA_050263495.1 Myxococcales bacterium
TCGCGACGTCCTCTACAATCGTGCGGACGTAGCGTCGGGCCAATGCGCACCACAATGCGCGCCCTGCGCGAATTGCACCGAAGACGAGGAGCGCGCGTATCGTCGCATTGAAGCCATGGGATGCGACTGCCTCGCGCCCCAGCCGTCAACCCTCGACCCCTGCTTCACAAACGGCTGCCCCTGCCTCTGCAGCCAATTTGCGCCACTGGCGGCCTGTCGAGCGTACGATCCCGCGAGTGGTCTTGGCGACGTGCAGCGTCGCACGAAGTAATGCATGATGCTTCATGCGTCGATTTCCTGCTCGGTGTCCCCTGCGGACCTCGGGCGCTTCGAGCACGCAAGCTGGCGCAATGGACGACACCTGGCACCGCTAGTCCTTCGAAGACATCGGGGGTCGTGGTGACGCCGAGCGAACGGGACCTCGACGAAAGCCTCGGGAATCCCGACTGGATTGCGCCAGCGGGCATGATTGTTCAGTCCAGGAAGGTGACGCGGCCCTTCCCCCCTGACGCTGACTGTCACCGCAATAGGGTACGGAGTTCAAGGATCCGCGACTGACTCTTGGTCACCGGCGCTCGCGAACGCCTGGAATTGGACCTTGAGGGGATGGTACTGCTCGTCGTGTGGCCGCTTCCGAACTGTCCAACGCTATTCGCGCCCGCACAGTACACCTCGCGGTTTACAGTGAAGCAGGTGTGAGTGTCTCCGGTAGCAACCGAGGTTCCGATGCCTATCAGACCATATTGTCGCACGGTCGCTGGACAGATTCGACCCGCATTGCAGAACTGACTCGCGAGCAGCGGCTGGTGTCGTATTCATGGCTGAGTCACCGCGACGTCGTCGATCCGAACCTGCATATTGTCTCCAAGAATGGCTATTTGCCCCGACGCGAGACTCGAGTCCGTGGTGGATAGCTGCTGGACGCCGTCGATGGACATGCGGAGAGTCCGCGCGCGAACCGAAAATGCCACCGTGTACCACTTGTTCGTTGACCACGAAAAGCTCTTCGAGCTGAGACTAGTGCTGGAGCCGGCAATCTTCTTTCGAATCTCCACCCAGGCCTCCCCCGAGGTCGACAGATAGAACGCCGCTCCGTACCAATTGTTCGCATCCACGAATCGTGCAGCCAGGTGCGCACGCTTTCCCATGGTCGCTCGCACCAACTTCATTCGGGCAGTGACTGTGTAGTCGCTCCAGGAGGGTTTCCCTGCGACGCTGCGAGCCTCCTTGTCTCCTGGCGTAAACGTGCACTGATAGCTCGTCGTACCATCCGTAGCGGTCAGCCAAGCCCCTTGAATCGGACTCCACTGAGCTGTCCCGCGTTCGAAGTCGTCGCAGAAGGTGGCTCCAGACGGACAGTTCCGTGTGGTCGCCGTCGAAGCGCCGCCAGCGGCTCTTCCAGTCGTCGTGCTACTCGTGTGTGCCGCGCCGTTCGCAATGCCGCCGTTCGCAATGCCGCCGTTCGCAATGCCGCCGGTCGCAATGCCGTCGCTCGCAATGCCACCGTTCGCAATGCCACCGTTCGCAATGCCGCCGTTCGCGATGCCGCCGTTCGCAATGCCGCCGTTCGCAATGCCACCGTTCGCAATGCCACCGTTCGCAATGCCACCGTTCGCAATGCCACCGTTCGCAATGCCGCCAGTAGATCTTCCAGTCGTCGTGCCACTCGTGTGGACGCCGCCATTTGCGACGTCATCGGTCGCAGCCCCGCTAGGACTTCCTCCTACTGCGATCGAGTTATTGGGCTTCGTGCCGCCGTAGGTGGTCGTGTCGCCAAGGGCCGCGTCGATCGAACCTTCGCCGATTCCTCCTCCCTGTACACCGTCGTCCTTCTCGGCGACGCTGGCCGAATTGCTTTCTATGCGTGATCCGCCCGTCACCGTGCTCAGAGTCGAGGCCCGTCCATGTTGAGAGGACGACCCGCCCGCGGCGTTGTTGGCGCCTGCCACGCGTGCATTGCCGCCGATACTTGTTTGGACTCCCGAAGCAGCTTCGAAGTTCGGATCCGTCATATCGGCCCCCTTCTCGTCGAAGGCCAGGTTGTAACCTGGAGTGCAGCCGGTGTAGGCCGCTCCGACAATGAGCGAGAGACGCGTCATAGTGGTGAACCATTGAGAATGGGGCCTCATGGCAGTCAAGCCCTATGACACGAATCGGCGCGGCCCGCACGGGCTCAAACAGCTTCCCGTCGATCCCGGCAGGCCGTCGAACACGACTTGCTTGTCTGCAAATATCAACACACAAAGGTGATTGACGGGATCTCGCTCCTGAATCAATCGCACTGGAGTACCGAACGGGATGAAACCTACTGCAAGCGCCGATCCTCCCGCTGCGCCCAGCGGCCTCGTCGCTCACTGTTCAAACCCGTGCGATCGGAGCAGCAATGGTTTCCCTACGGGTTTTTCGAGGTGCGCATCCGTCAAGGTGCGCATCGCACACACGCATGCTCGACTCGAACCTCGAACCAGTGGAAATGCTCACTCTCGGTTCGGCGTGGCGATTCACCGCACAGCAAGACACGAGTTTGCTTACTCTAATTTTACAGTGTCATATTACCAATTCTCTGTGCTCCACGTTAGGCATCCACTGCCCGCCGAATGTAGGTGCGTGCTCGTGCCTGCGCCAAACTGACGAACTGACGGAGGGCTTTTGTACCAAACAGTTGTCGAGAAGGGTGCAGTCCAGAGAGGTGACGCGCCCCTGCGCATCAAAGCGGTGCGTCGTGGTATGGGGGCATCAAAGTCATAGTTGCTGTGGACTGCGACTCGATGTCTGCGTTGCTCCAATAGGTACGCCGTTTCAGTTCGCCCCTCAATCTAGCCCGCAAGGCTACGGCGTCCCTTGTTTCGCGTTTGATTTCCCGAGAAAGCGCTCTAGCGTGTCGACCTGCCAGTGATGCAACTCAGCAGTGCACGGTCGGTTCGCCTCGACAAACGACTCTTCAGACCCCGCGACACGCGACGTCTCTTCGGATTCCTCGACTTACGACGTCTCCTCGAGCTCCCTTGTACACGACGTCAATTGGGACTGCGCGGTGCTCCGTTGCGACTCGACTTACGACGTCTCTTCGGACTCAGCCCCTATTCGTGGCGCGTCGTCGCGGCATTGTGCGCCCTACTGGTGCTTTCGCTCACGGTCGCCTGCTCGGGTGCTCGGCGCAGCGCACGAGAGAGGGATGTTGGGCCCGTCGCCGCGAAGCGGAACCCCTTCGAAAACGCGCGACTCTATCTGAACCCGGATTACGTAGCGAAGGTTGAACAGGCGACGAGGGAACGACCAGCAAGTGCCGCACTCTACCGCAAGGTCGCCACCTACCCCACTGCGATCTGGATCGACGCGATCGCGCGCGTTCCCTCGATTGCCCGCGCCCTCGACGACGCAAAACAGCAGCAGATGATTACGGGAAAGCCCACCTTGACGGTCTTCGTCGTGTACGATTTGCCGAATCGAGACTGCGCGGCGAAGAGCTCGGCGGGCGAGTTGACTCTGAACGAAAACGGCGAGGAGCGCTATCGAACGGAGTTCATCGATCCCATTGCCGCCAGTTTTCGCGCCCATCCCGATCAGCCCATCGCGGTGATTCTCGAACCCGATTCATTGCCGAATTTGGCAACCAACCTCGGGAACCGCAAGTGCGCCGATTCGGCGGATGCTTACCAGCGCTCGGTGGCTTATGCCATCCGTCTATTGGCGCAGAATCACGTCAGTGTTTACCTGGATGCGGCGCACGCAGGCTGGATCGGGTGGGACGATAATCGCTCCCGAATGGCCCGCATCTTCAAACGCGTGCTCGACATGGCGGGAGGCGTTGAGCTGATCCGCGGCTTTGCGACCAACGTGTCCAACTACAACACCCTGTCTGGGCGCGACGGGAAGAAGATGGAGCCAAGCAATCCGTGTCCCGACGAGTTGTCGTATGTGCGTCGCCTCTCGGATTCGCTGAAACGCGTCGGGATCAAGCGTAAGGGATTCATCGTGGACACGGCTCGCAACGGTAAAAGCGGTCTGCGCAGGAAATGGGGCGCGTGGTGCAACGTCAAGGGCGCCGGACTCGGCGAGCGCCCTCGCGCGATTACCGATGATGCGCCGCTCGATGCCTACTACTGGGTGAAACCGCCCGGCGAGTCCGATGGAGTGTCGGATCCCACGCAGCCGCGCTTCGACGCGAGTTGTCGCTCACCCGATTCCGCACTCGACGCCCCCCAAGCGGGCGAGTGGTTTCCCGCGTACTTCGAGACTTTGGTACGCAACGCGGAACCGCCGCTCTAGCTCGGTTGCCGTCGCAGTCCGCAGTTGCCGTCGCGGTCCGCAGTTGCCGTCGCAGTCCGCAGTTGCCGTCGCAGTCCGCAGTTGCCGTCGCGGTCCGCTGAGGAGCGCGCTCTCTCAATCGGCCCAGCGCGAGAGGGCAAACGCCGCTAAGAAACCTGCGACTGTGATCAATCCGGTAAGTTCGTGCTCTTCCTGGAATGACTCGGGAATCATCGTATCGACGATCATGGCGAGGATTGCTCCAGCTGCCACCGCCATCGTGATGGCCACCGTGCTCAGCGGGGCCCCGCGGAACAGGGCATATCCGAGTAGGGCCGCGATTCCCGAAATGACGGCAATCGCCGTCCAAACGCTGAAGACGTAACTCGCAGGCCGCCCGGATCGCTTCATGCCTACTGCACTCGAAAGCCCCTCGGGGAGGTTGGAGAGGAACACGGCCGCCACGGCTACCAGGCTGACGTCCTTCCCTCCGATCAGACTAACCCCGATTACCATCGACTCGGGAATACCGTCAAGCAGTGCACCGATCGCAATCGCCAACCCGCTGCCGGACTGCTCTTGTTCGGACGCCTGCTGCCCCGTCGATCGCTTGCGATGCTTTGCCCCAAGACGTGAAACGACGATGTTGGCGACGGTATACACCGGTGCACCACCGAGAAAGCCGATCGCCGTCGCAATCAGTCCCCCTGTAGCGTAGGCGCGGTCCATCAGATCGAAGGAGAGCGCCGATATTAACACACCGCTTCCAAATGCCATTACCGCAGCCGCGACGCGGCGGGGGACCTTGATGAACCAACCAACGAGTGCGCCTATCACCAGCGCCGCGCCGGCAAGCCCACCCCAGAGCGATGCTTCAAGCCACAGTGGCATGGATCGTTCGCCTTTCGTACGAGCCCCGCAGCAAAGAACCAACCTCCTGCATAGCCTGCGCACCTCAGCACCGTGCGTCCGTGGATGCGCTCAAATCCAAAGTTGCTGCTGCGGCTCAGCACCGTCAATGGGTCGCAACCAGCTTGGGAACGCTACAAACGAGACTGTAGGCTGCGACCCTGCTGGCCCCGAGAGCCCCAACCTAGACTAAGGTTTCGGAAGTGGCCACCCCAGCTGTTCGAACACACTCCGAAGAACGCGCTCTTCTTCGTCGGCTTTCAATTCGTACACGAAGAACTTCGGCACATCTCCATTGGCCGCGGCCTCCGCGGCCCGTTCGTGATGCTCGAGCACAATCAGAACGTGCGGATGCGCCAGGTACACTTCTTTGGGCACACTCATTTTCTGCGCCGCTTCAAGCCGCGCCACCGCCGCGTGATGCACCACACGCGCTAGCTCCTTGTCGTACGTGCGATTGCGCAAGAACTGACTGGCTCGCCGCGCCTCGTTGATGAGCAATGCTGCGCGATCCAGGTAACTGCCGGCCCAAGCCACAGAAGTAGCGAAGAGTGCCAGCAACACGACGACGCCTGCCCAACGAATCAAGCGAGACGTCCTCATGATTGATGCTCCTCATCGTCTTCCATGTCGACCAATGCATTGAACGGCCCCTCATTGCACGGATGGGGATCCGATTGGCTGGGCGCAATTCGCGCTTCCAGGTGAAACCCAGGGATCTCGCACACTAGGGTGTCCCGCCGCGGTTCTTCATCGGGAACAGAGTCCCGCATCGGTGCCCGCGAACCCAGGAGTTCATTGCGATGCTGTAGCAACTCCTCCGCCGCAGCGCGTTCGGCAGCGCGCTTCGAACGGCCTCGGCCCTTGGTCAACCACTGCCCCGCCACGCCCAGACGCACCTCGAACCATCGATCGTGAGCTGGTCCGCCGCTATCGCAGACCTCGTACACAGGCAGCCCGAGCCCTCGTGACTGGAGATCTTCCTGCAATTCGCTCTTCGGATCGCGGGCGCCCCGGGGTCCAAGTTGCGCCAACATGGGATCCACAATGCGCGCGCATGCTGCACGCGCAGAACTCAAGCCGCCGTCCAGATAAGATGCGGCAATGCACGCCTCCACGGCGTCTGCAACCACGTTGGCGCTCTCGCGTAATCCCCCCGCGAGTGCTCCTCGCCCCAATCGAATCGCTTCCGCTACGCCTTGGCTGCGGCCCCATTCTGCAAGCCGATCGGTGTTGACGATCTGAGCGCGAAGGCGCGTCAACGTTCCTTCATCGGCGTCTGGGTAGCGCTCGAACAACAACTCGCTCGTGCACAGCCCAAGCACGGCGTCGCCCAGAAATTCGAGCCGCTGGTTATCCGGGGCATCCCGAACTTCATTCGTGAAACTGGGATGGGTCAGGGCCTGCTCGAGATGGGGTGCATCGACAGGTATTTCGAACAAGGCAGCGACGAGTTCGCGCATCGGTGAGCCAGAGCATAGCCTGGACGCCCCGGAACGGGTATGCTTGGCTTCGAAATGGCTGAGATTTTGGCTTGTCCGTTCTGTCGGGAGATGTGGAGCGACAACGAACGCGTCACCCGATGCCCGGATTGTGGCGTCGATTTACTCCCATTACACGCGATGCCGCCCTCGGCCGAAACGTTACTCGAGCGTGAGGCCGAATACGAAAGCATTCCCGAAGAGTTTCGCACGCGGGGTTGGTTCGACCTCCGCCGCGGCCGCGGCTTGCTCCTGCTCTTGGCCGCACTTGGTTTGTTTGGATTTTTTCAGCCTTGGTTCGTACTTCGGAAGCCCGACGAGCTGGTCCTGAGCGGTTTCCGGATTGCGCGACACTTTGCCGGCTGGGTTTGGGCGGGAGCTATCGGCTGGTTCATCCTGATTCCACTGGTTGCATCGCGACGTACCATTGCCAGCATGCGCGGCGTTCGCGCCATTTGCGCCTTCTTCGCGTCGCTCAGCGCCGGAGAAATCCTCGTTTTGGCAAACGTTTCGCCGACGAGTAAGGTGCACGTGCCCATCGAGTTCGGGTGGGCATGGGGTCTGTTTTTTAGCGCCACGGTGAGTATTTTTGCAACGATCGTCGCGCTCAACTTCGGTGGACCGTTACCGCGCCGAGCTGACCAACAAGAAGAAACTCGTCCAGGCCGCAGTGGACCTAGCCGCACGGCCAAGCTAAACCGACAGGCCGACATTCGACGAAAGAACCAGACGCTCCACTGAGCCCGCGCCGAGCGCTTCTCATGCACGCTCCGCTTTCCACGGCTGTCGCTTCCGGTTCGCCAAGTGCTGCACGTCGAGGGAAGGGGGAGAAACGAGATTGGCTTCGCACGTCGCGACTCCTCGATTCATCGCGCACTGCGCGTCGCGACGGCTTCGCAACGAATCGCGGCTAAAACCTGAGGCATCCCCTCATTTTGATTGCACAGTAAGGGCGGAAGAGCGAAAGGATTTCTTCCGACCTTCCGATCTTCCTGTGCCATTTCCTCTGCTCCACGAAACAATCGCGCCATTTCTCGCTAGAAATTGAGGGGATCTCTCAGGGCTAGAACATCAATCCGCCGTCAAGCACCAGGGTCCATTGCCGCGGCATGCCCTTCAACTCCTGTT
Source organism: Myxococcales bacterium (assembly GCA_050263495.1). Classification (GTDB taxonomy): domain Bacteria; phylum Myxococcota_A; class Polyangia; order Polyangiales; family Polyangiaceae; genus FEN-1139. The sequence goes on from JBLNFG010000679.1 coordinate 7,767, forward strand.
CATCGGTGTGGTTCGTTTGGGCGTCCGCCGGTTTGATCAGATCGACGATAAGCTGTGCACCGAACATCAGATGCTCGTGTCGGAGGTTGGACCCGATGAGGAGCCGATCGCGCTGAATCACTGCGCTATCGAAGGCGCGATTGTTGTTGAAGTCGCTGCGCGGAGCACCTTCCGCACATAGAACCTTGCCCGTGTATTCCTGATCAGCCGCGATTTGACCAGGTACGGCTTGCCCGACGGGTCGGCACAAGTCATCTTGATTAGTCGCTGGAGTCAGATCGACGACGTTCGAATCAATGAACGTGAAGAGATGCTGATATCCCAACCAGGGAGTCCAAACCAAAGCATCCGCGACGCGCAAGGGCTTCGAGAGCTGTGCGTCAATGCTGGCGATAGTGAGCTGGAAGTGACGCGTGCCCGTAATGCTGCGCACGCCGCCGCCGATCGCCAGATCGGGAATGTACCCAGGGATGCCCGAGCGAAACCCCTCGAACAGGCTGATTCGCGCGTCGATGCCCGCATTCCACAACGAACTCTGTGCCAAGAATCCCGTCTGGCCACTTACCTCGAACCCGTACCCAAACCCCTTGCGGAGCCTCACGGAATAGAGTTGAAGCACCTTTGCTGGGTTGGTGATCGACTCGTTCCCTGCAGCAAGCGTCGCCGAACCACGCGCGCCCTTCTTCCAATATTCGGCGCCGCTGTCGATGTCCGTATAAGCCGCTTCGAGTGCCACGTGCCATCCGCCAACACCAGTGGTTCTCGCCGAATGCATCGCATTCGGAGCGAAGGCGAAACCGTACTGTGCAGCTAAGCGGTGAAACGCGGCATTGTCGGGAACGCAGGGTTGGTACGTCGCACTCGCGTAATCCGACGCGATAGCACCCGCGGCGCGACAGTTGCGCGAGCTCGGCTGAATCAGGCGATCAATCGCTGGATCCATCAGCTCCGCCCGAGCGGTGCCGGACCAGACCGTGACAAGTGAGGCGAGTAGGGGGAAAACGATGGCAGCCCGCATGCGTCGGGTAACTCCGCTGGCGCAGGCTAGGATCGCTCACCGTGCAAGGTCAAGCATTGTAGCGCCAATGGGCCGGTGAATCTGGCGGATCGCGGATTGAGTCGGGGCTTTGCTGCCGCATTCCACGACGAGGTCGGAGCCTGCCGTTACGTCGATGCTGAGCTTGGACGAAGCAATCACGCCAATCTAGGCCGGCGAGCCACCGTTGGCGCGCCGCCAAAAACCAACCGATTCGAGGAGACTCACGCGGCTCACTTTTCGCTGCGGCGATACGCGGTTGCCAACGCGTCCGCGTACTCGTTCCAGCGATTGCCGTCATGCGCCGCAATCCACTGCAGCTTGAGCTCAGGACGAAGCAGGAGTGCTTCGTAGATCTCCTTCACGATCTCGAGATTCTTGATCTCGCCGTCTTTGCGCTTCCATCCGCGCGACTTCCACCCCTTGGCCCAGGTCGTGAACGTATTCACGCACAACTGACTATCGGTGTAGAGAATGGTTGGCGTCTTCGGTGGAATCAGGGCGAGCCCCGCACGCAAGGCGAGCAACTCCATTCGGTTGTTCGTCGTGTGTGCCTCGTGTCCGTATTGTTCGCCTTGGATCACGTCGTCCAGGACGTACACTGCGCCCCAACCACCGGGCCCCGGATTGGGATTAGCGGCGCCGTCCGTGAATACCCCCGACTTGGGGCCGTCCTTGAATCGTCGCAACACCTCGGCGACGGGCAGGTCGAGTTCCCGCGTCATCGATCCCGAACTCGCGCTCTTCTTCTTCGCCTGGCGGCCCGAGGGCGAACTATTGGGAGCCTTTCCCGCCGGATTTCTGCAACGCAGACACTTTTTCGGGCTCCAACCAGGATAGCGCGCAAGCGCTTCGTCGGAGACGCTGAAGGTTTGGTTGCAGGCTTGGCAGGTGAAATCGGGCAAGCGGCATCGCTATCCCAGAGCGCCCCCAATGGGTCAAGTGTATTTTTGGTTTATTCGCCCAAGTAAAGGCGCAGTGCGGAAGCCGCGGCCC
>JBLNFG010000680.1:0-3078 GCA_050263495.1 Myxococcales bacterium
CGTGGTGAACTATCATGCGATTCGATTCTAAGTGGGTAACGCCCTTGGTTAGCGCTGCACTGCTGGCCTGCGTGTCACTACCTACTCCACGGGTTGAGGATGCACCGGCACCGCGCGACTATTTTCGACAGGCCTCCATGCCCAAGCAGTCGTGCGACCCACCCGTTGAGGTTGTCGCGTCGCCTTCGCAGGCGCGGTTGGGCTACCGAGAACTCGCCTCCATCTCGACGCGGTGTTACCCAGGCTCACCTCGGGTTTGCGAGCTGCGATTGGCTGAGCGAGCGTGTGCACTCCACGCGGACGCCGTCATTTTGACCGAAACTAGCTCGGATAGCACGCCGCTCGGCGCCTCCCAGCAATCCGAGATCTCAATGCATGGTCGCGCGGTTCGTTGGGTCACAAAATGAGTCGCGCTGATGAATATGGATCCACTCCCGTGGATCCATTGCCGCCGTTCAATGCTTGGCCCGTGCCGCTCCTCCCATTCGCGCGCAGCCTTTTAGGCGAGCACGGATTTGGGAGGAGCAAGCTCCGGCAAGGCCGGAGCGGTGGTGGGCAGGAAAGCGGCCAGCACGGCGCGCTACGGTGTGGCGTTACGGTGTGGGCGGCGCTGGTAGCGAGCCAGCCCACTCCAGCTTGGACCCCTGTACGATCTGCATGCCAGAACTGACAAACCCACCAATAGAGGCGTCAAAGGTGTCGTTCAACACGCCATTGCTGCTCCGAATGCTGTCGACATACACCACCGTGGGGCTAGCCCAAGGACCCGACCCGTCTGCCATCACTTCGAGCGTGATCTGATTGATGTGTTTCGGGTCGTAGGATCCTGCGGCTGGCCCCGCTTTCACCGTGATGTCGGACCAGCCGTTGCTCAGCGTGGTCAGCGGAAAACTAGTCCAGCCTCCCGAAACATAGTTTTGATCTTGAACATAGACTGCCAGGGCACCGGCGGTCGCACCTGGAGCGTAAATGCGAACCACCACGTCGGCGTCGGTCAGGTTTGGAAGCGCCGGCAACTTGTCTGCGTAGCGCTGATTCTGACCACTGGCGGACAACGGAACCGTGAGCGCCACGACACCTTGAGCTGCCCCGCACACGCCGGCATTGCACACCTGATTCGCGGGGCACACGAGTCCGTTCACGCAGTTGGTTCCGCAACGCGTCAATTGGTCGAGGTAAACCTCGCAGCCGTCGTCCGTCCCAGTTCCAAGATCATGGTTGCAGTCGGCATGCTTCTGGTCGCAGCTCGGGGTGCATATTGCGTTGGTGCAGGCCACGGTTAGCGCGCCAGCAGACGAACACGTGCGTCCACAGGAGCCGCAAGCGGCTGCCGATAGCTGAAGGTTAGTCTCACATCCGTCGTTGAGAGCGCCCACATCGCAGTCGCCGTATCCAGTGACACACGCCGTAACGCATTTGCCAGCAGCGCAGGTCGCGCCGGACGCATTCGCCAAGCTACAGGTGATAGCGCAGGAGCCGCAGTTCTTGAAGGTGGCGCCGGACATGGTGCCCGTCGAGAGATTGGTAGTACACGCTGGTTCGCCCGGACAGCTCGAGAGGCCGGCGCTGCAAACCTCGTTGGTGGATCCCGCAATCCCATTCTGCCCGCCGATTTCGGCAGGAGAGCTTCCTCCGCTGGCGGGACTTGAAACGCCACCGCTGGCCTCTGCGGCGGTCGTTGTAATAGCACCCCCGCCCGCGGCACCAAGACCTGCCGCACCGCCCGAGACGTTCGGCTTGCTAGTACTCGCCCCACCTCCCGCGTGCGAGGCATTGCCTGGGTACTCATTGGTTGTGCACCCGTTGAGAGCGGACCATAGACAAACCATGCCGCTCGCGGAAAGCGGCAGTGCTAGCCGGCGACCTGCACCGGGCCTACCATTCTGCTTCATGTACGATCCTCGCAGTTCCGGTTGGGGGACGGTGTTGCCACCGACTGCTTCAACTCAACCATATCGGTTTGCTCAAAAAAGGAATCCGACTCAAAGGAGTTCGGTAAGCACCAGTTTGGCCGCTGATTGCGAAAAATCCAACTCTATTTCCCCCTAGAGCTGGTGTAGGCAGGAGGCTGCCGACGGGCGTCGGGGCCGCCGCGACGTGGCGCAACTACAGCTCAGGACGGTGTTACGTGGAGCGCGACTGCTTGGCTTGCTTTGCGCTTGGTTCCGCATTTGGAAAGACGCCGCGTGTGCACAGACAAAGGTGAGAAGGATGAGATACTTCACGCTGTCTTCATCGAACATCGCTGACGCGCCGCTCGCGGATATGTAGGATAGCCACTCCTGTCGCTTGCGGCCCAGCGTGCTTGGGCAATTACAGCCTGGGGCCTTTCTTCGCTCAGGCACGCAAGAAGACGGGCTCCCTTCACGCACCCTGCAGCGGCTAAGGGTTGCGCGACCGACGAGGCGCGGGAGTTTGGCAGAGTGACGCCCAAAGCGTGAAGATTGCAGGACGAGCTCACGCCGCTGCTCCTGCGCGATGCAGAAACGGTGCACGCCACCGCTAGACCTAGCTAAAATGGCGGCATTTTGCCCTCAAACGCGGACCGGGCCTTGCCAGAGCGCTCGGATCCGTGCGCCATACCCGCGACGTGATAGGGTCCGCGCCATGAACGCACCTGCCCCTGTTGTCGACGTGGAGAACAAGACCGTAACACATGGTGGTCGCACCTTCGTCATGCGTCCCCTCGCCGAGGATTCGTACACGATCATGGAAGCCGGCATACCCGTCGGTCGCGCCGTGTTTACCTTCGGAGCGGCGAATGCAGTTGCCGAGAGCAGCGACGTGAGTGAGGACCTACTTTACGAAGTCGCGGAAGCGTGGTTTGCAGCGTTGGATGCGTAGCCCGAAGCAACGGATTCGAGAGCCAACGGGGTCGCTGCAGAAGCCGCCCCGTATTGTGCCGATCCTTTGCGAACCGGCAATGGTAGGTTCCTTTACGAACTGGGTTCGCCGGCAAGGCGCGCGTGGCGATCGCGCGTGCCTCGCGCGTTCGGAATCGATTGAACGTCGGGTTCCTCCGTACAAGACTAATCAGTGCTCGCTCCGATGCACAGTTGCGCTTCATCAACTCCAGCT
>JBLNFG010000681.1:0-2924 GCA_050263495.1 Myxococcales bacterium
GGCCAAGGCTCGGTTCTTCTGGGACCGACTCAATCCCGCGACAGACGAAGCCTCGTGCTGGTTGCGCGTGATCCAGTTACCGATTGGCGGATCGCTCGCGGTCGCACGCGGGAAGTGGGAAATCCTGGCTCGGCACCTCTACGGAGATCCCAACCGTCCGATCTTGATCGCCCGCCTCGACAATACTAACCACCCTGCCCCTTATGCGTACCCCGACGCGGGCACCGGGATGTCATGGAAAACCTTGGCAAGCCCCGGCGCAGCCAAGATCAACGAATACTGCATGGAAGATTCGGGCGGACGCCAGGGCTTCTGGATGACCGCCGGTACTGACTACACCTGTCAGGTCAATAACGACAAGACCGAGAGCGTGACGGCAAACGAGGAAATTGCCGTCGACGTCGATCACGACGTCACAGTCACCGCCGATCAGAAGACGTCCATCGGCAGTACCTGGACGAAGAAGGTGCAGCAGGACGCGAGCGTGAATGTCACCACCGATCGCACTATCACGGTGGGTACTGCCGAGACCGTCACGGTATCCGGAAGTCTGACGGAGACGGTATCAGGGGCAGACACGGAGATGGTTGGTTCGAACGTCATAGCGTTGGCTGGAATGAACGTCTCTAAGACCTCGATCGGCAGCCAATCGCTCACGGTTGGGGGAGCCTTGATCCGTGCGGCGGGGCTCGGCGTCAGTCAAGCCGTGGGTGGTCTTCGAACAGAGCTGATTGGCGGAGCCAAGATTACCGCGGCGGGTGGCGGCGTCACCGAGTCGGTCGTGGGCGGATTCTCGACCATTGTGGGAGGCGTGATGATCAATGCAGCCGGCAAGAATTGCTCGAGCACCTCGACGGCCGCTTCCAAGATGAAAGTGGGTGGAGTGGCAATCGCTGCCGGCGGTGATCAGGTCCAGCTAACCGCAAAGAAGATCACGATCCAGGTGGGTGCCGCGGCGGCAATGCTGGGCAGCGGCGGGATTCTTGCGCTCACGGCGGGAAGCGCTTCCTTCGTTGGGCTGGTGACCATCAAGGCTTCGGGCCCGTTGAAGATCAAGGGCGCACCGAACCTACCAGGGTGAACGAGGCGGCATGCTGATCAACCTAGACGAAGATCTCGCGAGCCTAACGGTTGCCGGGCAAAAGCTCGAACTCGAAAGCGTGCGCGGCACGATTGCCGTCGGCGAGCTGTTCGAGTTTTCTGCACACCTCGCGACTTCGATGCAGGTTGGAACGAACACGCAGAAGTTATTGAGTCAACCTTTTGTTCTGAAGATTCACTCCCGCTTGGACGAAACTCTGAGCGTTCACGGCGTCGTGGCTGCCTGTCATCATCACGAGGATGGTGACAAGGAAGGTTACGTGCTCGAACTCCGCCCCAATGCGTATCCTCGCGTGCTCCGGCGCAATCATCGAGTGTTCCAAGACGCGACCGCTAAAGCGATCATCAGCGACGTGCTGAATCGCTCGGGCACCGATATTGGTCCCGTAGAATGGGCACTGCATGCCACCTATGCCCAGCGTCCCTATGTCGTCCAAGCGGGAGAGTCCGATTGGGCCTTCATCGAGCGCATCTCGGCGCGCGAGGGGATCTATTACTACTTCCGCTTCGAGGCAGACAAGACGGTGCTCGTGTTTGCGGATGATTCACCGGCGGCCCCCGGCATTGCCGAGCCGTTGCGCATCCCAGTCCGCGACGCGTCGAGTCTATCGAATGAAGAGGCGATTCTCCAGAGCCACCATCAATTCGCGACGGTCACCGAGCAATCACGGGTTCGCTGCTACGAGCCGTACAAGGTAGCGGATGTGATGGATGAAGCCGCATCTCGCAAGGCCTCTGAGCGGGAGTACTACTCGGCACCCGACGAGTTCTTGGATTCTTCCGACGGTCAACATAAGGCAAAGACGCTGGTTGAGGCCTTCGGCGTGAGCGGGCGGGTATTGTCCGCGAAGACCACCGTGCTGCGCTTGATTCCCGGCTATCACTTCACGCTCGCAGAGCACGATGTGTCGGCATTCAACATCGACTACTTCATCACTGGACTAACGCTGTTCGTACAGCGGCTTACGACCACTTCGGCTGCTAAGCGCAAGCGTCGCAATCGGGAAGCCTTCTCCCTTCGAATCACGGCCATCCCGCTCGACACTCCCTACCGTAGCCCGGTACCGCAACCCGTCTTTGCCCCAGGTCCTCAGACGGCGAGGGTGGTCGGGCCCGCTGGAGAAGAGATCCACACCAACGACACGGGGCAGATCCGGGCTCAATTCTACTGGGATCGAGAGGGAAAGCAGGATCACACGGCTTCTACGCTGATGCGCGTCGGTCAGTTTCCGCTCGCTGGATCGATGATGCTGCCACGCATCCATTGGGACCAACTGATTGGTTTTACGTCGGGTCACGTCGATGCGCCCGTTGTCCTTGGTCACCTCTACGACAGCATCGCGCCCGTACCCTATGCTCTTCCCGCGAACAAGACCAGAACGGCTTGGCAAACGAATACCACGCCCGCCGACGGCAGCTCCAACGAGATCCGTTACGAAGACAAGGCCGGCGAGGAAGAGATCTTCCTCAACGCGTCTTACGACATGACGTATGAAGTCGGCAAGGATTCGAGCGTGACTGTGGGCACGAACCACACGACGGAGATCGGCGTCAATCAGAGCTGTACCATCGGCTCGAACCAATCGATGGGGATCGGTGGCAAGCACGAGGTCTCGATCGGTACCGCTGAGACGTTGACGGTTTCGGGCTCGCGCACGGTGAGCATTGGCGGCAACGAAAGCGCGACCATTGGCGCGACGCGCGCCACCACGGTGACCGGTGGCGTAACACTGGATACCTCTGGAGGACGGAGCGTTACTGCGGGCACGATGATGATGACGGCCGCAACCATGGGCGTCGAACGTGTCGGGCTCGGTACTTCC
>JBLNFG010000682.1:0-4789 GCA_050263495.1 Myxococcales bacterium
GGTTGCCCAACGCTTTCCCAACTTCCCCCAACGCCAGGAGCGCCATCTGCTGCACCCTTGGAGCGTTGTCATCAAGCGCGGCAGCCAACGTATCGGCTAACTCCGTGAACCCCCCATCAGCAATGGCAATCGCGGCGAGCGAACGCACCTCGGCATCGGGGTCATTCTTCACGATTCGATCAAGCGCCTGGGCAACCTCGTTGCGCTGCTCCGAGTCGACATATCGAACTAGATCAATAAGAGCGGAGCGGCGGGTGTCGGTGCGACGCGATTCGACATCCCGCATCGCAGCGGCAAAGGTTCTCGGCAGGGGGGACAGACCAAACAAACTCTCACCTCCAAAAGCAAACGCCCCAGCATGTCCGAGTCGCTCAATCGCGCAACTATGGACGGGTGGGAAACGCGAATCGGCCACTCATCCGCGATGTGGGCAGCACTGAACCAGGTCGTGCTGCCTGGAATCAGGCTGATTTGGTTTGCGCGGCGCGGGAACGCCCGCGCGGCTACTCAGATTGGCGCCGCATCAGCAATGAACGGCGAAGGCCCTCGCTTGCAAGCTGAAGGGCACCGTTGGTGGCGATGATCGCCAAAGCGGCCACCGTCAAAACGCGCCCGTCGCGTAACATCGCAACCGTGCCCTGCTCGAGCAAGGCTCCGAGACTCACTCCGTCACTGGGCCCCAGTCCAATGAACCCCAGTGCGGATTCGCTAAGCACGATGCCCGCTGCACAACTACCCAACTGGACGGTTACTGGACCAATGAGATGCGGAATCAGGTGGCGGCCAATAATGTGCGCCTGAGTTGCTCCCATCGAGCGAGCGGCAAGCACGAACTCAGACCCAACAATGACGCGTGATTGCGCGTGAGCCATTCGGGCGAATGGCGCCCACGCTGTTAACAGGAATACGAACCCCAAGTGCCACCGAGCCGGAACGGCAACCGCCGAGAGCACAGCGAGAGCCAAAAGGAATGTTGGAAAGGCCTGAATCAGATCACAGATGCGGACCAGCGTCAGCTCGAGGCGTCCTCGAACCATGGCGGCAGTGGCACCCAACGGCACACCGATCAGAGCCGCAAGACATGCCACCGCGGCGGAAAGCAGCAATACGCGCGCGCAGGCATGCGCCACGAAGCTGGCCAAGTCGATGCCTCCCTCACCCGATCCCAATGGCCGCAGGTTTGTTGGGGCACCCCAAACCTGATCGAGTTGGAGACGATCAGGCGATGGGCGTCGAGCCGCCTGGCTTGACGCCAGTAACGTCACAGCGAGAAGTGGCAAGTACCATAGGCTGGCGGTCCATCTTCCTCGACTAATCACGGGCGCGCTCCTCGCGCCGTTCCGGCGAAATGGCACTCTGCACAAGCTGAGCGATCATTTGCGCGAATACGAACAGGGCCCCAGCGGCGATCACGGCAGCCTGCAAAACGGGAAGATCTCGCGTTCGATACGACTCCAACATGACGGTTCCTAGCCCGGGACGTTCGAAGAGACGCTCCAAAACCACTGCACCACCCAACAAGGCACCGAACTGCATCGCGACAATGACCACGATCGCGGGAGCTGCGACAGGCAAACCGTGGAGGAACCAGACGCGCGGAGCGGAGGCACCTCTTGCACGGGCTGCGTCGAGATACTTGGCGTGGGACTGATCGAGCAAGGTCGCGCGCCCTACCCTTGCTACCTGGGCTCCCAGCGGGACGCTCAACAGACTCGATGGAAAGAGCAGACCGTACAGGCCGCTATCTGGATCCCCAGGAAGAGGCACGATTGCCCAATGGACGGCAAGGAGCCAGGTCAAGAAAGGTCCAAATGCAAGCAGCGGGACCGATGCGGCAAACAGAATTGCCACGTGAACCGCCGACCGCGCTCGCGGCCCCAGGATCCCCACGGACAAGACAGCTGCAAGAACTCCAGGCAAGGTTCCGAGAAGGACAGCGAGAGTCGCGAGCTCAGCCGTGGGCACCAGGGATCGTGCAACTACCGTCGCAGCTTTGACACCGGGCTTGACCAGTGACTCGCCCATGTCGCCGTGGAGCAAACCGAAAAAGAATCGCACCCACTGGGTGCCGAGCGAGGCATCTAGCCCCAGACGGTGCCGCAGTTCGGCACGTGCCACCGAGGAAGCTTCGTCCCCCAAAATCAGCGAGGTCGGATCGCCCGGTAGCACGCGAAGCGCGAAGAAGACACATGTTCCAAGTATCCCCAACGTCACTACTGCGGACAGCAGTTGCCTCACTAGTTCCGCGAGCAACCGCGGATGGCGCCGCATCGTGCCCTCCCAATCTGGTTCTAATCGATAGCCGCGAGCAATATGGTGCGAATAAGAGCCCGCATATCGTCAACCATTCGTACTTCCGTTCAACGGCACGCCAGCAGCACCGCCGTTCGCGACACCTTCGTTCGCCGCGCCAGCAGCACCGCCGTTCGCGACGCCTTCGTTCGCCCCGCCAGCAGCACCCGCCACGCCGGGAGCGCCCGCATACCCAGCCCCTGATCCGCCAACCCCGTAGTAATCAGGTTGGCTTGAATCACGTGCCGTCGCCGAGCAATAAGAGACGGACGCCAAGCCATCCCCTCCGGATTCCGAAGCCGCGGCGCCATCAGCATTGCGGGGCGCAGTGCCGCGCTCTCCTAGGTACGGCAGAGCGCATACCCGACCGTCTTGACTCTTGCGATCCACGCGCTGTGAACCCCAACCCTCACGAGGTGAATTCAAGTCGATGCACTGGTACCCGCCGCGGCAGTCATCTTGAGATGAGCAGCGCTTCATGCAGAAAGTGCGTAAGGCCCGGGTTTCCCCGATATCGATACACTCCTCCGTGGTGGCGGGAGATATCGTGAACGCAATGCAGGCTGCTTCTTCGGGACAGGTGTCAGCCTCGCAATTCGCGACCGTGCAGTAGCCACCGGGCATGGTGGTGTCGCAGGTCCTGGTGCCAGAGGTTGAACAGTCCGTTCCACGGGTGCAATCGTCGCCGATCTTTGGCTGACACGCGACGGCCGCCGCCATGAGGACGACGACTTTGAACAAAAACGCTGAGTTTCGGCGAAGCGGCATCGGGCGGCGACCTTACCACGCCTTTGCGTTGCGAAAAGCCCGGGAACGGAGACGCCGCGAGTCAACGCTCCACCTAGTCCGGTTGACACTAAGACGTGGAGCGCTTATGAGTTACTCCCGCTTGCTGGCCGGTGGCCCCAATGGCTAAGGCTCAGAGCCGGGAGCGAGGGCCTTACATGGCAACGTACATTACCCAGGACTGCATAAACTGCGGCGCATGTGAACCTGAGTGTCCGAACGAAGCAATCTCTGAGGGTGACGACATCTACGTCATTGACCCCGAGCTTTGCACGGAGTGTGTCGGCTTTCACGACCACGAGGCATGCCAGGCGGTGTGTCCGGTTGAATGCTGCCTGCCGGACCCAAAGCTTGTCGAACCCGAAGCTTTGCTTATCGGGCGTGCGTTGAAGCTCCATCCAGATGACTCAGATCTGAAGGCCAAGGCAGAGGCGAACGAATTTCCTTCGAGGTTCCGGAAGTAAGTGTCCAACGGGCTGTCTCCGTCTTGTTCGGATTGATGCTTCGCTGCCAGGCGTGCGGATTGCGCGCCCTGAGCAGTAGACCGAGCTCTGCGTTGAATAGCGGCGTCCTTTGCCACAATAGTAGATCAGTGTGGGTCTCGGGCTCTCCCCAACATGACTTGGCCGGAGTGCGCAGCAGAGTCTCGGTTGGGGGCACGCCCTTGCTGACCACAACTGGAAGGCGTACGCTGCTTAGGTGAGCGCGATATTGCGACGACTCGTCGGCATCGTGGCCGCAGCGCATGCAGCTATGGTCCCCGCTTGCTCTGGCCAAACGGGAGATGTCGCCAGCGCCAACGAGCCGTCTCGAACTCACCTGGTCGCAACGGTTGAGCAGCAAACCAGCGTGGGACAAACCGCGCCAGACGAGCTTTCAGTGTTCTTGAGTGTTCTCAAGATCCCCCAATCGATTAACTCCGATCGCGTGCTCCGCCTGATGAGTCTCCGGTCGGATCTGCCCGTAGTTGGGAATTGCGAGGTAATCGACCTGGCAAATCGGGCGTCCCCCTCACTGTCGCGCGTGGAGCGGATCGAGTTCGTCGACATTGGCGACGTCACGATTGCCTCCGGCAAACGTAGTCTTCGCTTGGCGCGCCAAGCCTTCCCGACTGTCACCGACTTCATTTCGGGCGTTGTCTACACGAGCCGGGACAAGCACGCCGACCTATTGCCGCTCGACGGGCGCCTAACCATTAGCGCGCGAGGCGCGTCCAAGCTGAAGCCATTCTCCGCTGAGGTACGCGACGTACCTCGACTCGAGCGGGTCCAGATTGACGGTACCCCACTTGGGCAGGTCGTGCGGCTCTCTGTCGATAACGCCTTTGAGCTCCAATGGAGCAAGGGCGCGCCGGGCGATGTAATCTGGTTGGAGTACGCGGCAAACAGCGGACGCAAGGTCGTGTCATGCGCCTTTGACGATTCCCTCGGAAGCGCGAGAGTCCCCGGCGCGCTCTCGACTGAACTCGGCGAGGCTCGGCTCACGCTACATCGGCTCCATCGCGATAGCGTCAGTCTGCCTGGGTTTGACCAAGCTGATATTCAGTTTGACACCCGGGTCTCGCAAGCCGTGCGACTGTTCTAAGCGAGCGCTAACAGCCCCGTCAACCCCGAGTCGACGCGGGCTTTGGAGCCCTAATTCGGTCGCGTATGTTCACGCGAACGCTCTTTTGCTCGCCGCCTCGGAGGCTCTGCACATCGAAATGGTCGTT
>JBLNFG010000683.1:0-6968 GCA_050263495.1 Myxococcales bacterium
ACTGTTCGCAGTACTTCCCTTGGAATTGAGCTTGCCACCGGAGGCATCTGCGCTCGCGTTCCTGTTCACCTCTGCGCCGCTTGCGCCGCCTGAGGATCGGACACCTACCGCCGTGTTTGCGTTCGAATTGCCACCTGCACCCTCCGATACATGATTGGTCGTTTCTTGGGATGCACAGCTAGGTAACGCGCTCATCCAGATGAGCCAACGCCAACGATACGACAACATCCACGTCCACAGGCGGCCACGCATGGCACAAGCATACCCACGCCTGGCATTCGCTCTGGGTGTGGAAATCCTCGTCACGAACATCGCGCCGAAAATCTGGCGTTAGCTACATGCCACAAGACAGCCACGCGAGATAAATCTGCTCTGAGCAGGCTATGCGCGGCCCAACGCCGCACCATAGCGCACGCGTCGACCCATTCGAAAGGGACACGCTCGGAGCGGACGGCGCCATTCGAAGGGACACACTCGGAGTGCGCGACGCCATTCGAAGGGACACGCTCGGAGTGCGCGACGCCATTCGAAGGGACACGCTCGGAGCGGACGGCGCGGCGCGCTTACTTAGCGGAGGGACGAGTGAGACTACCTTCTAGGCCGCTAGAGGGGCATTCAACACCTCATTGGTACTCGCTCCCCGATCCTCGGTTGATGTAGCCAAACGCGAAGCCGTGAATTTCTGCACTCATTAGCGCAAAAACTCGTCACGCGTCGGTTCGTGTCTTGCCTTCGTGCCTGGGCTGCCGGGGGCGGGCGTTCATGCAGGATGAGCCGCGCAGGAGGTTTCACCGTTCGGGGCATCTCCATGTCATGATTGGAAGCTAATTTGGATCTCCATTCCTTTAGAGCAGCATGCTCGTTCACGCAGGAGCTAAGAGCTGATGGCGTCGAGGCGTGAGCACGGACACTCGCCAATGGTAACCTCAACGATCTCTTGGAGCGCACTATCCCTTTGCGCGCTGCTCTGCTCGTGTTCTTCCCACGACGCAAAAACGGACCCACAGGCATTCGAGGGTACGGACTCTGGGCTGAGCTTTCACCCAGGGCGAGGAATCTTCACGCAAGCGCTCGATGTGACCCTCACGCATCCGCAAGCGGCGGAGGTTCGTTACACCTTGGACAGCAGCGATCCACGCACCTCGGAAACGGCCATTGTTGCGAGACTACCCGCGGCAATTCACGTTGATCCCGCCGACGAAAACCACCGCTATCGCGCACCTGGGGTAATCGTTCGAGCCTCCATCGCGGGAAGCAGCGGCGGGCCAGAATCCGTTGCTACTCACAGTTATCTCTTCCTCAATCGTGTCGCAGAACTGTCCCCCGACGGCGTGGCACCGGGAAACGGTTGGCCCGAACCACTGCCGTCGAGCAACGCTGGCTCGAGACAAGCGATGGACTACGGGATGGATCCCGACGTGATCGATGATCCAGAGTATTCGTCGCACTTGTTGGAGGCTCTGAGGGCGCTGCCGAGCCTCTCTTTGGTGACTGATCTGGCTAACCTGTTCGACGCGGAATCCGGTATCTACGCCAACGCGAGTGGCGACGGCGCAGAATGGGAACGTTTTGCATCGCTCGAGCAACTCAATCCTGACGCGAGCCCGGGCTTCCAAACCAACGCCGCACTGCGCATTAGGGGAGGATACAGCCGTCGAACCCAGAATCCGAAACATGCGTTTCGGCTGCTCTTCAAGGCCAGCTACGGCACACCGAAGCTGGAGTGGGCACTGTTTGGATCCGAGGGGACCGCACGCTTCGACAAGCTGGATCTCCGCACCGCTCAGAACTACGCGTGGTCCGGCGATACCCCGACCTATTCCGGCGTAATGACGATGACGCGCGACGTGTTCTCGCGCGATTTGCAGCGGGAACTGGGGCGACCGTACACACGTAGCCGGGTGTACCACCTCTATTTGGACGGCGTGTATTGGGGACTCTATCAAAGCGAGGAGCGCCCCGAGGCCGAATACGCCAACAGCTATTGGGGAGGCAAGGCATCTGATTACGACACGATAAAGGTGGAGAGGTCTAGCGGCACAAGCGACGTATTGGCCACTGACGGTGACCTAGGAGCGTGGACGTCATTGTGGGAGATGTGTCGAGTGGGTTTCGTAGACAATGAGAACTACTACCGACTCGAGGGCAAGACGCCCACAGGCACGCGCGACCCGGCCCTTCCCGTGTTGGTCGATATCGACAATCTCATCGATTACATGTTGATTATCTTCCACACCGCAAACTTCGATGCCCCAGCCAGCAAATTCTTCGACAACAATCGAGCGAACAACTTCTTCGCCGTGCGTAATCGCGTTACGAAGGACAGAGGGTTCGTGTTCTTCTTGCACGATAGCGAGCACTCGTTGATGGCGGACAAAATCGCGATCACCACGGGTGTCGACGAGGATCGTGTCAACATCGGAACTGCCGGAAGCGTTCCCGATCGGAACGGTCAGCTTTCGGATGCATTACGAATGAGCATCACTGATCTGCGTCAGTTCAATCCGCAGTGGCTCCATTTCCGATTGACGGAGAATGTGCTATATCGTCAGCGGTTCGCCGCGCGCGCACACGAGCTTCTGGATGGCGACGGACAGTTCAACGCGAAGAAGCTCATCGCACTACACCAGCGGCGGGTTCAGGAATTGGAGCTCGCCATCGTGGCCGAGTCAGCACGCTGGGGTGACGCACAGCGACCTCAGCAACCTCGCACCAAGAACGCTGACTTCTTGCCGGCAGTAGAGCGGATCGAAGAGGGATTCCTCGCTAAGCGCGTGCCCTTTACCGTCGCGCAATTGAAGCAGGCGGGGCTGTACTAGCAACGCGTGATTCCGTCGTCTGCTTCGCCGGCAATGTGCGCGCTCGCATGGTCGCGATTCCGGGCTGGTGCGATCGCGCTAATCGGGGTCTGAAGTGGGCTTCACCGCGGGACCTAGGCCCGCCGTGATTTGCCCCCGGACTGTGGCCTCATTCGCGTTGAGTTCCCGTTCGTGCTACGGAGCCGGCCGCGCTAGGTTTGCGCCGACACCATGCGTCGTCACTCAATCCGCCATGAAAGCATATCTTGATATCGTTCGGCGCGTCCTTGATCAGGGCGTGCGAACCTCCAATCGAACCGGGGTGGACACGCTGACCGTCCCAGGGGCGATGTTCGAGCATGATCTCAGTGCTGGCTTTCCCGCCTTGACCACGAAGGCCGTGCCGTTCCGCCTGATTGCGTCGGAGCTCGAGTTCTTCATCAAGGGCTTTACCGACAAAGACTGGTTACGCTCCCGCAACAATCATATTTGGGATGAGTGGTGCAGCCCGGAGCGCGTGCCCTATGCCCACGATCCAGAGACACGAACCCGGATGGCGGCTGAGCGCGAGCTCGGGCCAATCTACGGTTGGCAATGGCGCCACTTCGGAGCGGAGTACGTGGCGCACGATCAACCCCCGCGCGGGCACGGCATCGATCAATTGAGCCAACTCGTCGAGAAGTTGAAGTCGAACCCCGCCGATCGACGCATGTTGGTCTCTGCCTGGAACCCGCTCGATATCTCACGAATGGCACTTCCACCCTGCCACTATGGCTTCCAGGTGACGGTCGTGGCTGGGCGGCTCAACCTACTCTGGAACCAACGCAGCGTCGACGTGGCGCTGGGGCTCCCCTTTAATATTGCGAGCTATGCACTGTTGCTGCATCTGCTGGCCAAAGCTTCAGGTACGCTGGAGGGTCGTCTCGTCGGATTCTTGGCGGACACGCACATTTACGTGAACCACGTCGACGGTCTGCGCGAGCAACTCAATCGCGCTCCGTACCCCTTACCTCAGGTATCAACCGATGAGTTCCAAGATCTTTTCAGCTGGACTTATTCGAACTCGCGACTCCATGATTACCGCCATCACCCCAAGCTCGACTTCGAGATCGCGGTGTAGTGACCGGACGAGAAAGCCATGACTGAGATAGTGGTGATTGCCGCGGTTGCGCAGAACAGTGTGATCGGAAGCAGCAACGACATTCCATGGCGTTTGAGTGAGGACTTCAAGCGTTTCAAACGGCTCACGCTCGGTCACCCGTGCCTCATGGGCGAGGCGACCTTTCGCTCCCTGCCCGATTCGTCACGCCCGCTACCTGGTCGAGAGAACATCGTACTGAGTCTGAATCCTGATTTCATTCCCGATGGTGTGACGCTTTTCCGCGACTTCGACGCGTCGATCGAGTATTTGCGAAACAGCCAGGTGCCGAAGGCGTTCGTGGTCGGCGGGGCGAGCGTTTACCGTTTGGCGATCCGCATTGCCGACACGCTAGAACTCACGCGCCTGCACCGAAACTATGTGGGGGAGGTGTACTTTCCTGAGTACGACCCTTCCGATTGGCAGCTGGTCAGCGCCGAAGATCACGATGGAATCGATTCGATCAACCATTGTGCCGTGCGATTCACCTACGAGACGTACAAACGACTACCCCGAGATTAGTAGCCGCAGCGGCCTGGAGCGTCGCGGTTCGATCACGAACGGCAATATTCGTTGCGCTAACACGCTCGCGAAACGGATTCAAGCCGACACGGCAACTACTAAGGTAGCCATTTGCCACGAGAGAGCGGCGGCAACCGGTAATTGCCGGTGCGCCTGGTTCAGCTGCCAAGCAAGGGCGATTCGAAGCACTTCGCTGAGCTCCGCGAGCCCTGTTGCCGCAATGCACCGGACGCAGTTGCCGGGCATGAAACAGTCCACACACAGGCACGTCAAGGGTGTCTAGACGCTAGCCAAGAAGACCGATCCGTTTGAAGCACGCAACGAGAGCGCCGATTCACTTCGACGATGAAGCAGGTAATCTATGGCGATTGATCTCACGGATGAGCAATGGGAACGCATCGAGCCGTTGTTGCCGAAACCGAGGGTTCGACAAGACGGTCGAGGACGCCCGTGGCGAGACTCGAGAGAGGTCATGTCCGGAGTGCTGTGGGTGATTCGGACTGGAGCGCCTTGGGCAGATTTGCCCCATCACTATCCGCCATATCAGACCTGCCACCGCCGCTTTCAGCAATGGGTCCGCTCGGGCGCGCTCAAGAAGGTGCTCGCTGCCCTAGGCCACCAGCTTTCCGAATCCTCGCCCCTATGCAGGCTAGATCGACCTGGGTTCAGGCCCCTGCTGAAGGGCAAGGTGTAGCCTTGCTTCAAGATGCGTCACGTGGACGGATCAATTAGCGGAGATCGTGATCTGGCGAATTCGATGGAAGTTCTGCTGCGTGGCGTCGTCTGAGCCACCGGTTCCGTCGGCGACGTAGAGCTTCTTGCCGTCGGCGCTAACGGCGATGCCCTCTTGCCCCGCAAATTGAGCGACTGCTCCAGTTCCGTCTGCGAAGGCATTCCGAGTGCTTCCCGCACCCGCAATCGTGATCACGTTACCACTCGCGTCAATGCGACGGATCCGGTGAGCGAGATCGTCCGAGACGTAGATGTTGTCGTTGTCGTCAATCGCGATTGCTCGTGGTCGCACGAACTTAGCGGAGCTTGCGGGGCCATCAATGGTTGCGGCGATGTCGCCGCCAGCCAGCGTTGATACGTTTCCACTGGTATCGATCACACGAATGCGTGAGTTTATGGCATCCGCAATGATGTATGCACCGTCAGAGTGTCGTCGCACGACTCCCGACGGATAATTGAACAAGGAACTCGCTCCTGGACCATCAGCATAACCCTGGCAGGCCTTGAGCCCACCAAGCAGAAGCGTCGACTTGGTGTCGATATCGAACCGGTAGATAGTTTGATGCGTCCAGTTCGACACCAATATCTGTCTGTTGGGCAGCCCCAATAACGAACGAGGACGCCCTAAGCCAGTTTCAAGTACTATGGCTGTGGCGGGCGTCGTGCTGATATCTACCGACCACAGCGTGCCCGATTCCGCTAATTTCTTACCCTCCGAGTTCGCGTCGGTATTCACGACAAGAACCGAGTCGAGGAGTGCCAAGCCGTAAGGATATCGAAAGCCGGGACTTTCAAAGAGGGTCGTCACCGTTGCAGTGCTCGGTACTACCTTCCGCAATCGAGAGGAGTCGTAGTCCGCGACGATCAGACTTCCATCCGTGAGGCGAACGACACTAACTGGGTTCGAAAACTTAGCGATCGACCCGTCGCCGTCAGATAACCCAGCGGCTTCACCACCTGCCAGTGTTGTCACCTCAACTCCGGGCAGAAACGTTATGGAATCCGTGCCAGGAATTGGCAATTGTGGGATCGACGGACAGTTGGAGGTGGAACCGGCCATCGACGATCCACCACCAGCTATGCCACCTCCAGATGAAGCTCCGGCTCCACCTTGTTGCGAATTAGTGCCGCCTGCCGGTTGCGAATTAGTGCCGCCTGCCGGTTGCGAATTAGTGCCGCCTGCCGGTTGCGAATTAGTGCCGCCCACCGGTTGCGAATTAGTGCCGCCCACCGGTTGCGAATTAGTGCCGCCCGCCGGTTGCGAATTAGTGCCGCCCACCGGTTGCGAATTAGTGCCGCCTGCCGGTTGCACGCCGCCAGTTGCGCTGCCGTTGCCCCCGGGGCTGGTACCACCACTTGGCTGACTGCCGTTCGTTTGACCCCCAGTCAACTGTCCGCCGTTTGCTTGCCCGGCCGCGGCGCTGCCCGCCGATCCGGCGCGTCCACCACTGGTGGTCGAACCGGAGCTTCCCGAACTGCCCGAACAAGCGAAGATGACCATGGCAAGCGCAGATGCCGCCGTGATCCGCCCACCCAGACTCCCTGCATTTTGCGACATGATTCCTCTAGCTTTGCTGTAGACCCAAGGCACCACAACCAATCAACATTGCATGCCTTCGCGCTTGCGTCCACACCAAAACCCTTCAATGCAGCATAACCCCTTAGCTTTTCGGCGTGGTCGAGAGCGCGCGACGGTTCGGTAAGCGAACGCGTGCGCGATCGATACCGCGCAAGACTGGTTGCTTGGTACTTCCTGCTCGTGCCGCGCCGCCGAACGG
>JBLNFG010000684.1:0-4147 GCA_050263495.1 Myxococcales bacterium
GACACACGCGTTCCCGTGGAGATGACCCAAGAGCAACGCGACGAGCACGATGCACTTAGTGACTCGATTGCGAAGCTTGCGTCGATTGCGGAGAGGCGACCACTACGCCAAGAAGAATTTCTGCGCTTGATGCAGCTCTTGACGACACAACGCATGATCGCCAATGGTCTGGGACAGCTTCGATTCGACGAGTTGTGGCCGGTTCTCGAGGGGCGGATGCCGTCGCGTGCGTTGCTGGATAGTCTGTTTGCACCGAAACTGCACGAATTCAGACGATTGGTTGAGTCCCTGGTGGTCGATCAAGGACGCAAGATCGTGGTCTTCAGCCAATGGCGACGCATGCTGAAGCTTGCGGACTGGTCGGTGCGCGACCTCTTGCGGCCACTAGGTCATCGAGCTTTGTTCTTCACCGGCGCGGAGTCGGCGAGAGTGCGCACGCAGAACATCGTCGAATTCCACGACGATCCGATGGCTTCGATCCTGTTACTCAGTGATGCTGGCGGCGTGGGACTAAACCTGCAAAAGGCGGCGAACGCCTGCATCAACCTCGAGCTGCCTTGGAATCCCGCGGTGCTCGAGCAACGGATTGGGCGCATCTACCGTCTCGGTCAGCGATTGCCTATCGATGTGTACAACCTCGTTTCGGAGGAGAGCATCGAGAGTCGTATTGCGACGACGGTGGGTAAGAAACACGCTCTCTTCAAGGGGCTATTCGACGGCACGTCGAACGAAATCCGATTCGAAGAAGGGGGTGGGTTCGTGGCGGAGGTGCGAAAGCTACTCGACGTCGAGCAACCCGTCGCACCCGTCTTGGCGCAGGGTGAAGGTCTCGCCCCGGAACCGGAAGATGAAAGCTCCATTGTGTCGGCGCTTGACGGGAGTGGGCGTTCTTCGAGCGATCCGACGAGCGACACCGTGTCGGAAGGCGTGCCAAATCTCGGCGTGGACGGGCTGGATCCGACGAACGTGCTCGCTCGTTTGAAGATCGAGCGCGATGATACGGGAGGTCTCTCGATCCAAGCGCCGCCCGAGCTTGCCGGCACTATCGCGGACTGGTTCGAGACGATGGCGAAACTGTTGCGCCAACGCGCTTCGTAAGGCCGGATACGGCGACTCCAGGGCAGGAGTCTCGACGTGAGTCTCGGCGTTCCGCGTCGAGGGACCGAGCCTCTCCGCTTTGGAAGCGCTGTTGAACGAGACCGTCTCCGACTCGTTCCGAACCCGGCGAAACCGTCGCGCCTCCCACCCGGGTGGTGTGCCCTGCGGTTTCAACCGCCGCGCATGGCACCCGGGTGATGAGCCATTCGGTTTTAACCGATGCGCATGGCACCCGGGTGCTCCGCGCACCGGTTCCGACCGAAGTGCGTGGCACCCGAGTGCCATGCACTGGGGTTCTGCATTGCCCAGTCGAAGCGAAAGTCTGCCGCTCGAGGAGCGGTGGCTCACCGAAACCAGAACAGCTCAAAGAATCGGGTTTGGACGCCAACACGGGAGGAGTTGCTCGTCGACGGAAGGAACAGGCCGACCGTACAAGGTCTATTCGAATTGTCTCATTGTAATCACAGCATTCGAAGAAGGGAGCGAGGGTCGCCCGACGCGACGAACGAGGGTCCGCGTTACTGTCCTGCGTCCGCGGCGGCGCCTCTACGGCCGCCCTGACCTTCAGCCCCTCTAGCGCGCAGCTAGAGGGCAGCAGCTCATACGCTTACGTATTGCGGTCATGCAGGCCGGTGATTTGCGCAGGGTTGTCGGTGATGCAGCGACGTACTGGCCTTTTCGAGGGATGGGCCGAGCCGGGAGATTTTTGAGGGTTGGTGCGGCGCGGAGACGGCCTTCAGCAAGTGACGCATGGTTGCCCGGTGTTGACGACGGGGGCGGTAGCAGAGGAAGGTCATCGTCTTTACTCACCTATCGGCAGGTTCCGCCCTGCGGTTGTGAGGCACCGCTGCTATGGGCCGCTGCTGCTGCGACCGTTTGCCTCCGTCAGCTCCGCGGAACGCGAGGATGCGTCGGTGCACTTCCGGGGTCACAAAGAGCGTGGCGGAGAGTTGAATCAGCGCAGTGACTGCTAGTAACACTATCAGTCCGAAGCCAAACGCATCGGTGAAATAGCCTTCGGCGCGAGCACTGTGATGAAGGAGGAGGTGGAATATCAGAAAGGTACTCACGGCCATGGAGACGAAACGCCCCGTTCGCGCCTCCTGTCGAGTACAAAGGCTCAAAAGTAAGAAGTAGAGCGGGAAGTGCGCAAGGATGAAGACTCTTTCGCCGAAGACGTCGTCAGTGATTCCGAAGACACGCCATTCTTTCCAGGTGATAGCGTTCATTTCGTGCAAAGTTAACGCCGAGAAGTTAGCAAAGAATGCATAGGTTGCGATCGTCTGAGTGTTCATTTCTAGGTGCCCTTGACCCACAGCACACGTTCGCATGAGCCGCCCACCATGTTAACGCGTCACCCACTGAATGCCAGGGCGCGCGCGTTTCAATTGCCTTCTTAGGAGCAGTTGCCGAGATTGTCCGGCTTTGATGTACAATGCGCCTGACGGCGATCCCCAGCCGCGATCGCCTTTTCTCTGCATTGCAATTCTCGCACCTTCGCGCATGTTGCTCGCTCCCAAGGCGCTTTTAGCGGACAGCTAACGCGGAGACCACGACACCGGTTCCAGTGCCGAGCGCTGCGGCTATTGATCAGGTGACACGCTTACCGGCCGTGAAGAGCGGAGCGAGCAGCCCAGAGGGTTTTTCATGGTCTACAGCTTGGGAATTCAAGATCCGTTCCCCGGGCATTGCCCCATCATCCCGGAAAATTGGTTGCTCAGCTGAGCGCCTCCGTGTCGCACTTGATCTCCGAGGTGAAGCAGCGCTGAGTGGTAGCGAGACCGGCGTGACCAGCCAATTGCTGCATGATGGGGCCGAGACGCCATTTCGGAACAGCTCAGTAATGAAAGCTTGCCCCACTTCGTCCTGCCCGTTTCTGGACGCGCTTGAATGCCTGGTTGAGTCTGTACTCGCCCAACGCTTCCCGGCGTGAGTGAGCGCAACCGGCGCCCATGGGGATGACTTGGCCCCCAACCAGCGCCTCGAGCATCACCAGCAACGGTTTGGCAATCGGGATAAGTCGGTTTAGGAAAGTCCAGAGGACGCCGAGCGTGGCTTCCTGTATCAGTACAGAATCAAACGGCTTTCTTTGTTTTGTCAGTGCGTCGTGGTGACGTCTCGAATCGCCATTTCCACGCGGTTGCCATCGAGGAAATCGATGCCCAACATCTCGCACACCTGCTCGGTCGTGTACACGCGACCGCAGCGAATGTCTTCTTCGGCGGCGGCGATGTCCGCGAGATCTTCTTCGGTCAACGGCTCGTCATCGACGGGCGCATTGAGCAAGGAGAGCGTCACGGGATCGAGGTCGACAGCCACGTGCGCAGTATGTCGCGCGGCGGGCATCGCGTGTGTCGCGGCCGAGACAGTGACGTGATTTGTGCGCCTTCACAGAATGCTGCCGGCAAGTGCTTCGTGAGTCGCAACACCCGTCGGTAGATGATCGCCGTACCGGTCCCGCGTTCAATTGGCTTCATCAAGGTCAGGAACCGCCACAAAAGCAGCCGTTGCAGGTGGTGAGCTCGTACGGGCAGTTCCGGCAATGCCAGTGCTTCTTTGTACTGTCGCGAGGACAACGCGACTGTCCCGTGTTGACGCGTGCTGGTATGGTGGGCGTTGCTCACCTCTACCTGTTGCGTAGGGCAAGGGTGTGAGCTTGCTGGCTTCGACGGAGTCCACCGTTCGCGCCACCTCGCACACCAATGGCCATCAAGAAATCCGAACTCTACTCCTCCCTCTGGAAATCCTGCGACGAGCTGCGCGGGGGGATGGATGCCTCCCAGTACAAGGATTACGTGCTGGTCCTCTTGTTCGTCAAATACGTGTCGGACAAGGCCAAGAGCCAGAAGCACTACGATCTCGAGGTCCCGAAGGGGGGCAGCTTCGACGATATCGTGGCGCTCAAGGGCGCCAAAGACATCGGCGACAAGATGAACAAGGTCATCGCCAAGCTGGCGGCGGCGAACGATCTGACAGGCGTCATTACCGTTGCGGACTGGTGCGACGTCGACAAGCTGGGCAAAGACAAGGAGATGGTCGACCGCTTGTC
>JBLNFG010000685.1:0-14541 GCA_050263495.1 Myxococcales bacterium
ACGAGAGATAGAGGGCTGTCTCTTCCCCACGCTGCGCATCGATCTGGATTTGCTGTCGGAATTCGTTCAGCGTGTTGCGCAATTGCCACAACGTGGGTGGGCGCGCCGCAGCCGCAAGCCCCGGATAGCGCGTCTGTGATTTCGCATCCAGAACCGTCAATAATTCGACGCGCCGCGCGAAGTGAGCGAAGAGATCGTAGAAGCGGGCCGCGTCGTCATCGGCATAACGCAGCACCTGTAGAGACGGGTCGGCGCTGGGCGGCTGATTGTTGCCGATCGCGACGGCGTACACCGCGCGCGCGGCCGCTGTGTGCGCCACCAAGAGGCACGCGACGAGCAGGATGGACACTAGCGCGTGCTTCATTGCCGACCCTGCACGGTGATCGCTCGCATGACGACGAGCAACCGCTCGTTCGAGACCAGCGCTGAGCCTAGGGACGTTCTGATGTCGGCGCGGGTCACGGGCGTTCTCGAGAAGATAGAATAGATGCGGTACTCGCCCTCGGTGTGGGGTGGCTCGAGCCGAATCGCACGATTCTGGAGCGCATTCGAACGCTCCAACGCGGGGCTCTGTCCCTCCGCGTCGGGGTAGTACCAGAGGGTCGTTCCGTCTGGCGTTTGGGCAAACGCGGAGAAGAACGCGTACTCTTTCGGTATCGCGTCGAACTCGAACACCAGCGTGCGACCGATCGCGCAGCTTAGCGGCTTACCCTGCGCGTCAATGCACGCGAGGCGAACCGAAGCGCTCGCCGCTTCGCTTTGGTCGTGCGCAACCCCTCGCGGAGCAAACTCTCCAGCGCCGGGAAACGTGTCTTGCGAGTCCGACGAGTGACCTCGCATCAGCAAGAACGCGCCCGTGGCGGCTCCGGCAAGCGACAAGCCGCCCAGCGCGACGAGGAGCCGTGCAAAGCGGCTCCCCGCAGCGCTCCGAGATTGCGACGGCAATCGCTGCAACAGTTGGCGGAAGTGCTCCTCCTTTTCGAGGACCGACGGCTCGTCACGGCCCGACAGCAAACGTGCCAGCTGCTGGTTCTGGATCATGGGAAATGCCTTACGCGAGGGACGTACTCTGGCGGATCTGGAGTCCGTATCAAGTCGATCCCGGGAAACAACGCACCAATAACACTGTTCCGAATCAACCACCAGGGCAGAGCCATGTCATAATTGGCGAACTCTGGCGCTATCGTCAGAACCGACTCATTGAACCGACACCACATAGGTGAGTCCCGAGTCTCCGAAGCGATTGAACGCCGAAACGTAGTAGTCGGTCGGGATCAGGCTGTAGCTGAACGTGGCGCTGGTGGCGGTCATTGGCACGGAGGTAACGTTATACTTCGCCTCCATGCTGCGCCGAGCGTAGACGCGATATCCACAATTCGCTTCCGTAGGACAGCCACCCTCGTTGACGCGAAAATCTGCTACGGGCCACGAGAAGGTGACCTTCGGGGGACTGACGAGGCAAGAGACGCTGGGCATCTTCGGTGCTCGCGGATCGTCGGAGGCACCTTGAATCAACATCCCGCGAATTGCGGAGTACTCGGACTTGCCGTCGGCACCCGTCGCGCGCACACGGTAATAGTGCTGTCCAGGCTCGAGTTCGGGCAACTCCCACGCGGTGACGTCCGCACCAACCACCGCCACTTGAGCAAAGTCGCCGGACGGTCCGACGCGGTACTCGATTTCGAATCCTCGCTCGCTGGCACTCCTATCTTGCCAGGTTAGCACCCGGCGGCCGGCATCCGATTTGACGAACTCAAGCCCGGAGGGCGCCGCCAAAGAGCTATTTGCTGAAGCATCAGGTGTATCCTGGCCACTTGCTCCAGCAGTAACGGATGACGGTGCGGTGGCACCGGCAGTTCCAACAGTAGGCGCATCACCAACAGTGCTGAGACCGCTTGGATTCGAGGTACCCCCGAAGCTAATCTCAGAATCCGGGGACGAGTTGTTTACCGCCCCTGCGCCGCCCGTCGACCCTCGCGCCACAGTATCGTCCGTGTCGTCGAAATCCGCGGGGCCACAACCGATCAGCGAAACAAAGGACAGAAGCGTCATGGAACGAGCGAGCATGTTTGTTCTCCGTAAGTGGTGTCATTGACTTGGTGGCCGAGGCCCCGAGAAGTCATTCGCCCCTCCCTACGCAGCACCCACGTGCTTGGGCCACTCACTGGATGAGAATTTTCAACCCGGCAGAGCCAAAGCCAAATTGGCCTTCAGGTATCGCGGAATCAGCGCTCAGGTGGCGGAGGTCCTTCGGGCCGAGTTTGTTTTGAGCGTCGCGGCCACGGAACGACGCGACCAGCGGGTTCACGGGTTCGGGACAGGTGACGTCGGGGTCCCCTTCTGGCAGGATCATCGAGGTCAACAACTGGGGAGGGCGCCGTGAGCGATCCGAATCTGGCCATCGAGCGTTTGACGCGCACCGTAACGGAGCAGCTTGCAGCGTTGCCCGAGGTGGTGGCAATTGCGCTCGGAGGTTCGCGCGCCGTGGGACGCGCCGATCCCGAATCGGACATTGATCTGTACATCTACACGCGTGCGGACGTCCCGCTGTTAGCTCGCCATTCCATGGTTCAGGCCTGTGGTGGTGCATCGCGAGCCGACATTGGGATGACCTTTTGGGGACCAGATGACGAGTGGATCGATCTGGAATCGGGCATCGAAGTCGATCTGATCTATTTCGGCGCGCTGTGGATGGAACAACAGATCGATCAAGTACTCGCACAGCACCGAGCAAGTCTGGGGTACACGACCTGCCTGTGGCACACCATGCGGAATCACAAGAGCCTCCACGACCCCACGGCTTGGCTTTCGACGCTGCAGAGTCGGTGCCAAGAGGGGTACCCGGAACCACTTCGCCGGAACATCGTAGCCATGAATCATCCCGTTCTGACGAACGTCATCCCTTCCTACGCGACGCAGCTGCAAAAAGCAGTTGAACGGAGGGATCTCGTCAGCATCAACCACCGCTTAGCCGGATTTCTTGCGAGCTACTTCGACATCCTCTTTGCGCTCAATCGCGTCCCCCACCCTGGCGAGAAGCGTTTGGTGCAATGCGCGCAGGAGCTGTGTACCCAACTTCCCTCGAACATGGCCGAGGACATCTCGCTGCTACTGGAACACTGCCCAACGAAACCCCAAGCCATGTTGGCGGACGTAGCGCGGGTAGCGCATCGGCTCGATGAACTCCTTGCGGCAGAGGGGTTCGATCCCGGCACGTCGCATACGCGGTAACCGCACGAGCGACGCGCCTGCACATCGCGACCGTTGCACGATTTGCCGGCACATCGTCGCACGCTCGAACGGCACTACACGTGCAATTCGTTGCTCGCTTGGTCGGCACTGCACGCCTACACAACTTGCCTGCACTTCGCGACACTACGCGCCTGGACATCGCGACCGTTGCACGATTTGCCGGTACTTCGCCGCACGCTCGAACGGCACCACACGTGCAATTCGTTGCTCGCTTGGTCGGCACTGCACGCCTACACAATTTGCCTGCACTTCGCGGCACTGCACGCCTGCACAAGTTGACTGCACTTCGCGGCTGCACTTCAAGCGCATAGTGACACTTACCGTCGGTCACGCATTTTTATTGGTAGCTACAGAAGTCAAATGCCGTCATACCATCGACATGGCGTCGAGTGCTCGGTCTCGTCACGCGCTGTAGTTGACCGGCAGTAGCTCGAATCCTCGAAGCAGTGCACCCACACAATCGGGATATGCACGGCGGCCAAGTCCGTCTCGATGCTGCCCAAAGCGCTGGCTCTCGGCTCCCCCGGCATGCCGCGGGCCAACCCACGTCATGAATCAGTTACTATGCCTGTGCCTGCTGCTTGCGCCCCTGATCACCACCGGTTGTGGCAGGGCGCCTCTCAGCTGGAACGTCCCCGAGAACATGCAGAGTGCGGCAAAACTCGCCGCTCAGTCTTGGTGCAGCGCGACCGACGGGAGGTACTGCCCGAATGTCGAGGACCCGGATGGATCCACGATGAGGTGGTCGACCTTTGACGAGGGCAAAGAGATCTTCGGACATGGTGCCTGTGGCTGGTATTCGGCAAAGCCGAATCTGAGCGGCGATCCCCGTTGGCACGAGATCGTAATTCCCGTCGACTACGCCGAAGTGCTGCAGGAAGACGGTACCCCTCGTTGTGGCTGGTGGGACCGCCTATTCAGACAGGTTACTCCCGAAGAAGCCTTGGTTCCGATCCTCGCACACGAACTCGGACATGCTGTTCGTCTGCCCGATCTTCCAAGGGACGGAGATGACGAACCGGACGGGGATGGGGACGGAACCCTCATGGGGACGGATCACATGGTCTTCGAACCGTCGGCGCGCGACGTAGAGCTTTACTTGCGCGAGGGGAATGACTAGCGGGCATTCTTCCTAACGAAAGAGGCATGCTCTCTCAGCCACGCTGCTCGTCGGCGACCTGTACCCTTCGCATCCCAGTAGCACGACGGGAATGACTAGCGGTGATTCGTGCGCCTTCGCGTCGGGAATAGAGCCCTTCGGGCTCCGCGCTCTGAACGTACGACGCCCTCGCAGGACCGCGTCGCATTGCACGCGGTCAGGTTCAACCAGTGGCAAAAAACCCGAACTCTGACCTCCCGCGGGGCGGTGTTGCGGGTTTGTTTCGAAGAGGGTTTGACCCCTGACAAATGGGCGGTAGCAAAGCGCCGGAAGATTTGGCCGTATGACCTTCAAAATCAAGACGATGAATAAGATCTCGCCAAAGGGACTCGCTCTCTTTGACGATAAGTATGCCATCAGCGACGCCGAGACCACTCCTCATGCCATCCTGGTGCGGTCGGCGCAGGTCGATACCGATCTGTTCCGCGGAACTCTTGCCGTAGCCCGAGCAGGGGCTGGTGTGAACAACATCACCATCGACAAGGCCACTCAGGTGGGCATGTGCGTGTTCAACACGCCCGGCGCCAACGCAAACGCGGTCGCTGAACTGGTATTCATTGGCCTCGGTTTGGCCTTGCGCAACGTCGCGAAAGCGCTCCAGTGGATCGACACCATTCGCAACATCACGGACGCCAAGGAGATGGACGCGAAGGTCGAGAAAGGCAAATCGCAATTTGCCGGTTCTGAGTTCGCCGGCAAGACGCTCGGCGTGATCGGCCTCGGCAAGATTGGCGTGCTCGTGTCCAACCTGGCAACGGGCCTCGGAATGAACGTCATATCGTACGAGCCGTTCCCGAGCGCTCAGAACATGCACCGACTGAGCCGCAAGGTCGTCGTCACCAACAACCTGTCCGAGGTGTTCGCCAAGGCTGATTTCCTGACGGTGCACGTGCCGCTCAACGACAAGACGAAAGGGTTGCTGAACTCAACGTCGCTCACCCCGTTCAAGGGCTCCGTCATCCTAAACTTCTCCCGCGGAGGCATCGTCGACAACGAAGTCGTCAAGGAGCGACTGACAGCGGGCACGCTGGCCGCGTACGTGACGGATTTCCCGAGTCCCGCCATCGTGAGTGTGCCGGGCGTAATTGCGCTCCCGCATTTAGGCGCCAGCACCGAGGAAGCCGAAGAAAACTGTGCGACCATGGCCGTGGAGCAGCTCCGCGACTACCTCGAGTTTGGTCTGGTCAGAAACTCGGTCAATTTCCCGTCGATCAGTGGCCACCCCGCTCAGAACGCGAAGGTGCGTCTGGTTGTGATCAATCAAGACGCTCCCAGCATGATCGCCGAGATTACCCGCGTGATCGGCAGTGCGGGCATCAACATCCACGCATTCAAGAACGAATCGAACGGCAAGGTTGGGTACAATCTGATCGATGTCGAGGTAGACGTTCCAGCGACCGTGACGGACCAGCTCTCGAAACTGGATAAGGTCATCTTCGTCCGCAAGATCCAGCTCGCCTAAGGCGCAACAGAACCGCATCGACCCGTGCCGAAACGGCTTCGTCAGGAGCCGTTTCGGCTTTGTCGTTTCTGGTTCCTGCTCGAGCCGGCGCTTGTTTTCGTGGGGTCCGATTTCGGCCGCGCTCGTTGAAATGCCCCAGCCAAGCCCGTCCGAGCACGATTCGCTCGAGAAATTGGCGGAAAGGCCATTCGTTCGGCTCTTTGGGGGGTAAACCACCTCGAATCGTCCGCGCGCTCGAAATCCAGGCACGGATCTCCGGCGATCGGGACCGCGAGCACTGTGATATCGTGCGTCCCCATCCTCAGGAGACTCTGGCCCATGACCTACAAGGCCGACCTAAACGACACGACCCACTACTGCCTTGCCAACATCGACGTGCCAGCCGAGAATGCTGAGAAATTCAACGAGCAGCTGGCGAAGGTGAAGCACATCTTCCGTGAGAACGAGTGGCTCCTGCGGCTCAACCTGCAAGCCGAGGCTGCTCGCCCTTCGGAGTTGCAAGGGAGGCGTGCGTTGAGCCGATTCCTTCACCTTTGGGCGATTCCGAACTTCGACAGCCTCATCTCCGTGATGTTTGCCGCGGCGGATAGCGACGAGTATGTGGCACTCGAGCAGCTCGTCGAACGCGAAAAGCAGAACCTGGGCTTAGGTCTTCCCTACGATCCCATGAAGATGAACGCCGACGACCTTCCGCCAAAATCCGAGTGCTACCTGCTGGAAAGACTCCAAATGGTGCGCTCCCCAGAACTGCAGAACAAATTCCACATCTCCATGAACACGGCGAAGGCGCGCATGAAGAAGCATGGGTGGAATCTCAACTGCGCGATGAACTATTCGACGGGGACAATCAGCCGTTACGCGCATCTCTGGGGCATGCCGCTCGAAGATCGAGAAGAAGGGTTGAGTGCCTATCTCGATCCCGAGACTGAATGGGCCAAAGAGTTCACCACGGCGATTCCGTCCTGGGAACGGTCGTGGTGGTTTCCCGTCGCTCGCAATGGCTCGTGAGGTTGGGCAAGGATGAATCAGACGGCGCAAAGGCCGGTTCAGAAACCGCCCGTCGCGGTGGAACCTACTCACATCGGACAATATCGACTCGAGCACGAGCTCGGCCGGGGTGGGATGGGGATCGTCTACGCCGCAGTCCACGAGGTCACGGGGACGCGCGCTGCCGTCAAGACCGTCGGCAGAATCCAGTCGTCCAATATCGCGCAGCTACGCAGTGAGATCTTCACGCTCGCCCGACTGCGACACCCGGGCGTCGTGAAGATCTTCGAACATGGTATTAGCAACGGAACGCCCTGGTACGCGATGGAACACATCGAAGGCAGGACGCTCAGCGACGTGTTCGCGACGTGGTGGACTAAGGAGAGAAAGAGCTTGCCGCTCACCTCTGGCGTCCAGACCGTGACCATGAACGCGCCGGAGCCGAACAATACTACGGACGAGGTGTTCGCGAGTATTCACGATACGCTGCCGGTTGCGTTGTACCGGGACGGTGTCGCGTCCGGTGACAGCCGCCCGGGACTCACACGCTACCCTCGAGCAGCGGGTGGAAATCTATCGCGGGCTCTTGGCCTGATTCGCGACGTCTGCGACGTGTTGGCGTACCTGCATGGTGAAGGCGTCATTCACCGCGATCTAAAGCCATCCAATGTCTTCGTGCGCGAGAATGGCCAGCCTGTCCTCGTCGATTTCGGTTTAGCGGACCAAGTTGCGGGTCGCGCTGGGCGCGAGATCATCGGCCATGCGGGCGAGGTCATGGGTTCCTTCCCCTATATGTCGCCCGAGCAGATCCAGGGTGAGCTGCTCGACGCGCGCTGCGATCTCTATGCCGTCGGTTGCCTGCTTTACGAGGCGATCACCGGACATCCGCCCTTCATCGGTACCACGGAGCGGGTTGCAAGCGCGCACCTGAACGAACTTCCGATGCCGGCTTCTTCCTGGGCCACGGAGGTTCCTGAGGAACTCGACGAGCTCATCGCCGCGCTCTTGGTCAAGCAGTCTCATCGGCGGTTTGGGTATGCCGAGGACGTGGCTGCGGCCCTGGATCGCATGGGAGCAGCTCCCCGGAGCTGGCAATCTCCTCTGCCACCGCATCGACCGTATCTCTACCGACCGCCCTTCGTGGGTCGCTCGGAGCATTACGAGCGGCTCGCCAAGCGCCTCGGTGAAGTGTCCACGACGGATTGTGCACTGGTCTTTATTGGCGGCGAAAGCGGCGTAGGCAAGACGCGCCTGGCGTTGGAGGCTGCCAGTCGCGCGCGCGGCCTGGGCATCGTCATTACTGGAATCTGTTCGACGGTCTCTGCCGATGCCGGAGGCCCGCGCACTCAAGATCAGCCATTGCGCCCGATCGGTCCACTGCTGCAAGCCGTCGCAGACCGATGGCTCGAAGCGGATTCGGAGAGAAGAGAACAACTCCTTGGCAGTCGCGCCGCCGTTTTGGCCCCTTACTCGCCTGCGTTGGCGGCCCTGCCAGGGGTTGATCAACTTGCTGTTCCCCCGCTGCTGCCGGTCGAGCTTGCCAAAGAACGCCTCTACGAAGCGCTCAGTGAGACCCTCCGCGCCTTCGGGAGACAGTGTCCCGTGGTGCTGGTCCTCGAAGATCTGCAGTGGTCCGACGAACTCACGCTCGGGTTCCTGGAGTATCTCACGCGGCGAAGACCCAAAGGGCTGCGCTGCGTCGTCATTGGCACCTATCGCTCCGATGAGTGCAGCGATCGGCTTCGTTCGCTCGTAAGCTCCGAAGCAGTCGAACAATACCTCGTCCCTCGTATGTCCGACGAGGAAGTAGCCCAAATGGCGGGCGGTATGCTCAATTCGCCCCCGAGCGAGCTCGTCACCTTTCTGGCCAACCACTCCGGTGGAAATCCATTCTTCGTCGCCGAGTACCTGCGCTCGGCGCTTCATTCTGGCGCTTTGGTGAGAACAGCCAAGGGTGGTTGGCGCATCGCGGATACGGAGGCTTCCGTCTCAGAGATTTGCGAAGCCTTGCCGCCACCACAAGCGCTCCAGCAGGTCGTCGAGCTGCGTCTGCAGCGCCTGAAGGAATCGACGCGACGCGTACTCGAGACGGCTGCTGTGATGGGTCGTCAGATCGAGATCCCAGCGCTGCGGCTAGCGGCGCAGCTCGACGAAGAGCAGCTGCTCGAGGTGCTCGACGAAACGGTACGTGCCTACGTCTGGGAGGTTGGGCCCGATGGTTCCTACCGCTTCGCTCACGACAAGCTGCGAGAGCTGCCCTTGGCGGAGCTCGACGCAGAGCGCAAACGGGTGCTGCACGGTCGAGTTGCGGAGGGCATGGAGCGCGCGTACGCAGGACTCGACGAGCTTACGGCGCGACGCGCGGCCATCGGTCACCACTGGGCTGCTGCGCAGGAGCCAACGAAGGCAGTTCCGCACTTGCTCGCGGGGGCCGACGCTGCACGCGACGCGCACGCGATTGATGAAGCGATCCGGTTATACGAAGCAGCACGGCAGCAACTCGAGTTGGTTGCACAACCCGCGAACGCTACTGAGCTCCGCGATACAAGGTTCACGATTGACGAGAGACTCGGCGACGTGTTGAGTTTTGGCGGGTATCACGACCGCGCGCGAGGAGCCTTCGAACGCGCGCTAGGTTCTGCCAATGACGATCAAGTGACGCGGCGAGTGCGAATCCTGCGCAAGATTGCCAAAACCTGGGAGGTCCAACACGATCACAATCGAGCGAAGTTGACCTACGACAGCGCGCTCGCAATCGTGCCGACGGATCCGGGAGAACTCGATCCGGTACTCGCGCATGAGTGGGTACAGATTGGGTTGGGGCGAGCCTGGATATTCTACTGGCTGGGTCGGCCTAACGAGATGAGCATCGAGATGGCGCGTGTGGCGTCCCACGTCGAAGCGCGCGGCACGGATTTGGAGCGGTACCAGTACTTTCTCGCGGTAGTCACACGAGACTATCGACAGCACCGATACCGCGTCCCGGAGGCAACGCTCGAGGCGGGGCGCGCTTGTGTCATGGCCGCCCGGGATGCCGGCGCCCTACCCGAGATCGCATTCGGCCGCTTTGTGCTTGGCTTCGCCCTGTTATTTCGTGGACAACTGGTGGAGGCCGAGCAGGAAGTCTCGGCGGCACTGGAGGCTTGCCGGCAGCTCGGAGACGCGGTGGGAGAGACGCGTGCCATCGCCTATTCTGCCTTGCTGCATCGCCTTCAGGGGCGTGTCGACCAAGCAGAACAAGTCGCCCAGGAGACGCTCGCGCTCGCGCTAGCTCGAGGCATGGGGGACTACATTGGGATGGCCCAGGCTTGTCTAGGCTGGGTTGCACTGCGCCGAGGTCAGAACAGTGAAGCAGAACGTCTGTGCCGTAACGCCCTTGCAACGTGGAATCGGCTCACGTTCCCGTTCCCGTTCCGATGGTGTGGCTCGCTTCCGTTGATCAAGCTGCTGCTGCAAATTGGCTCGGACGCGAGTTGCGCCGAAGCTGTCGAGCTCGGGCGAGAACTTACCGCGGAAACGCAACATCAACTGCCCGATCCAGTCGATGTGCCCTTGCTTGCCGCCGCTGCCGAACCGTCGCAATTTGGGGTTAATGCTCGGCGACAGTTGGAGACCGCGATTTCTAGTGCAGAGAAGTTGTGTTTGATCTAGGTGTCGAGACACTCAATCACTTGAAGCATCGGGGTAAAGGTAACATATGGATTTGCTGATTGGCGCAACAGGGATTCTCGGGCTGCAGGTCGCGCGCCGCCTTCAGGCGGCAGGTCGCCCTTTCAGAGTGATGGTGCGGGCGTCGTCAGACCCAGAAAAGCGGCGGGCGCTCGAAGCCATGGGCGCCGAAGTCGTGCTCGGCGATCTGAAGGATGCTGCCAGCGTTCATGCTGCGTGCGCAGGGGTGGCCAACGTAATCTCTTCCGCCTCGTCCACTCTGTCGCGCAGTGAGGGAGACGACATCGAATCAGTCGATCGAGTCGGGCAGCTCTCGCTCATCGCCGCGGCTCGAGAGGCAGGCGTCAAGCACTTCGTATTCGTGTCATTCCCAGAAATGCCCCTTGCCAACAGTCTGCAAGACGCGAAACGCGCCGTGGAGACGGGCCTGCGCGACAGTGGGCTTTCCTACACCATCCTGCAGCCAACCCACTTCTACGAAGTGTGGTGCAGCCCGGCGCTCGGGTTTGACGTCGCAAACGGCAAGGTCCGCGTCTTTGGTGACGGTAACGGGCCAATCCACTGGATCTCCATGTTCGATGTTGCGGAGGCCGCCGTCGCTTCCCTCGACAACCCGCGTGCCGCAAATCAAACGTTCGTGCTCGGCGGGCCAGAGGCACTTACCCAGAACGAGATCATCCGGCGCTGCGAGAAGCTCTTGGGGCGTACGCTCGAGCGAGAGGTCGTTCCGCTGGCAGCGCTCGTGGAACAGCATCGAACCGCGCAGGACCCGTTGACCAAAACCTTTGCTGCCCTCACTCACCTGTGTGGAGAAGGCGGCTGGTTATTCGATTCCGAACCGGGCTGCAAAGCGCTCGGGATGAAGATGCGCAGCATTGATCCCTACCTTGCTGGCATTTGCTCAGGTTCGGCCACTTCCAACGAGGTCACGAAGTAGTATTCGCGGCGAAGCGCTTCGATCAATGCATGACGATCAGGGAAACCGCGTTCCCACGCGCATGCATCTAGATCGCTGGGAACCGCTTCGGTAAGCCGAGATTCGAAGAACCAGGTCACGAGCTGCTCGGTCGGCAGCTCGTGGACCCTTTGTACCGTCGAAGAGCTGCGGGCGAGCGTCAACTGTTTGGCGTTTGCACGCCGCACCACGCGCACGTAGTCGGGCGTCGATCGCAGGTGGTCGCGCAACTGTCGTTCGGTCTCCCCCGCAAACATGACCATTGCCCAGCGAACGAACGACTGCTGCTGCATAAAGCCGGTGAGGCCGGCTGGATCGAGCTCGTGCTCCTCGAGCCAAGACTTGATCTGCTCGGGAGTGCGCACGCCGCGCTCCGCAAAAAAGCTGTTGAGCGTGTCCGAGAAAAGCTCTCGGGTTACCGTCGCGCCGTGGGCGCGTGCGCGCTCCGCCGCAAGGTGCCGCGCCAGCGCCCCGACCAGTGCAGCCCGTAGCGCAGGCCCTCCAAGGAGTCTGAGCTCGTCCAGAATCAGTTCCGTCGGCAGCTCCGCTCCTTCCGACGCAGAACTTGGCTGAGCACACTGGCGCACCATTTCCTCCCACGCATCGGTGCGCTCGAAGCGAAAGCTCACTCGCAGCGGTTCTGGCTCCCGCTCCTGGAGTTCACGCATGAGGTCGAGCATCTCGAGCGCATCTAGGCGCTTCTGATTCACCTTGTGTTCCGGCAGCCATCGCTTGAGGCGCTCGAGGTCGCCGTCGTCTTCTCCATGCCGCTGTGCAGTTGCGAGCAACTTTGAGTAGTTGCGTTCGGGGTAATGAAGCGCTTTGGCAACCGAGACGAGGCGCTGCTCCGTTGCGGAGCCAATGATCCGTTCGTCGAGAGCGCGCTGCAACGTGGCCCGAATGTTCGCCATCGGCTCCGAAAAGAGGAGATAGCCCGACTCTTTGGGCCCGTGAATGACCGTTACCTCGTCGTCGTCCTCATACACTCCGTCGCGAAAGGCCTCAAAGATCCGCCCAACCCCACACATCCCGAAGGTGGCAAGCTCCGCAGCCCGCAGTGCCCCCATGCTGGCGGCACCAAACACGTGAATGCCCTGCTTCATCGCCCAAAGGATCTCCTTGTGCCAGACCGCAGGAGCTTGAGAGAAGTAGCCATCGACAATACCAATCCCCCAGGGTTTTTGCCTGGCGACGCGGTAGACGTCTCCGCGCGATACCGGCGGCAGATAGTGCGCGTCCAAGTGCTCCCGCGCTAGGTCGACAGAGAGCGTGGGCCCGAGGAAAACATAGACATCGCTCATTGGCTCATCCTCGCTTGAAGTGCCGTGGCGCGTGCCCCTGGGACATACCCTGGAGCGTCACAGAGTCCTTCGAGCCCTGGAATGATCACGCGCACGACGGATACTGGAAGTTCGGGTCGACTCAAGTCAACGGCGATAACTTCCTCGAGCCCTACTCGCCGCAAGCACGCGAGCAACCACGCTACGTCCTGCTCGAACGTCGTGGCAGCGTAGGTTGGCACGGTCGTGAAATTGCGCATGGTAGCGCCGTGACTACGTTCGAGATTCGCGCGAAACTCCTCGATCCGTGTGATACTGCGAGCGCGCGCAAAGAAGCGGTGATCTGCGTCGTCACGAGCTCCGGCGATGTACGTCAAGCGCGTCTGTGCGGCCTCGGTAATCGCTCGCAAGAGTGCAATCTCACGCGAGGGGTGGCATCCGGAACCGTGGCTCGAGTGGACTTCACTCGACACCCCGGGGCGATCCGCGATGAAGCAAACGAAGGTGGCTAACCCGACGTCGGAGGTCGCGTCCCAGATCCCGAAGTCGATCTCCGCCGCGGAGAATCGCGCCAGAATCTGTTGACACCAGGGATCGTCAATCGTGCTCGGATCGAGACGCCGTTCGGGCTGGCGAGCCCCGCCCAAGAGCTCCCAAAGCGCCAGCGCGTCTCTCTCGACGAGTTCACAGATGCCGTGACTGATCGCTTCGAGCTGGTGATTACCCGAGGCAAGTCCGTTCGAGCTCATCATGAAGCAGCCACTGCCAGACGGGAGCGGAATCGTAAAGTCGGTGTGTACCAACTCGTAAGGTACCCAGCAGGGCTCGGCGGTCGTCAGATTGCGTCCCTCACACCAGAGGATCCGTTTGCCAGGCGAAAACGTCCCGGTCGAAATGCGCGGAAGCGTCGCGACGTTCACCACCGACAGGCGACGAGACAGTTCCTCGTAGCTTTCGAGTCGGAGTGGTAGTTGTGGTCTTTCCGCGTGGTCTGATTCAATTGCCTCCATCATGCCCGATACCTTCGCGGCAACCAGATCGAGCCCCTTGCCCTGCGACACGACGAGCGAGCGTGAATTGGGCCGGTGCACAGCCACTACTGGCACCCCAATGCGATCCAAGCCGGTCACGTTAGCCACGCGAGTGATGCCGACCTGGGGCGCCAATTCGCATGCGCGACGCAGAGTTTCTGCAGGATCGATCGTGCGATGAGTACCACGCGTAAAATGCTTGCTCGTTACGGAGGGTTCCAGAGTGAATGTCATCGAGGGTTCGTGTTGGGACTTAAGCACTGAATGGCGTGGTTCCCACAAGTGTTTTCCTGCCATCACCGCCTCGGCGTCGCCTGGCTCGTGCCAATTCTCCCGCCTACCGGCTCTGCGTGGCGCCTGCCAATTTCCTGCCCACCACCGGCTCCGCCTGCGGCGTCGCCTGGCTCCTCCCAAATCCGTGCTCGTAGCCAGGCTACTGCGCGCGGATGGGAGGAGCGAGACGGGGGACTGCGCAATCCCCGGGCGAGACGCGAAATCGGTGACGCGGCACACCCCAATTCACTCCGCGAATTGGCGGTAACCCTCCTCTTAGTGCCTTCGGGTAGTGGTACTAGCTCGGACCGAGCCGCACGATCGTCGCGGCCGCGTGGCGCGTGGAAGGAAAGGGACCCAAGCCGCCAAACAGTTGCGCGATTTCATCCCTAGAAATTGAGGAAATTTCTCAGGTGGCTACCGTTAATATTACGTTGTGTGAGGTGCCGCCCACGGAGTCTGCCATCTTCACC
>JBLNFG010000686.1:0-9256 GCA_050263495.1 Myxococcales bacterium
AGGAGTCGAGGCTGCCGAGTACCTGATTGCACAGCAGCTCGCCGGGATTCGGGCTGCGGCTGACGCGGGGATCACGGTGCGCGTCAACTTCCGACTCATCTCGACCATCAACGACAACGAGATCGAATCCGTTGCTCGAGAGGTCGCCGCAGCAGGCGCTACGCACGTGCACGTTCAGCCTTTCACGAGTCCGACTTCGGCCCACGCGGCATTCCTTGACTTGCCTAGTGCAGCCGGGCAAACGTTGACGAAGGCACGGCAGTTGGCGGCGCGCCACTTGTCCGTTGTGAGGCACTGTTCTCTTTGCGCCGCCGACTCAATGGGCTGCCTCGCCCAGGTGCCCAACGTGCGAAGTGCGCTGGAAATGTCGGCGAAGCACAAGGACGAATCCGCCAACCTGGCGACCTTCAGTGACGAGGGGCGTGGCGACGAGCGGCGCGTGGCATTGCGCCAGCTGCAATTGATCGCGAGAGTCGCACGTTGGCTTGCCACGACCGAAGACGACACGGTCGAGACCATGCGCCGCGTCCTCGGCTGGCTCGATGAAGAACTGGGACTTAAGCGCGCCGTAATCGCGTTAGTGGACGCTGCGGGTGAGACGCTGCAGGCACAAGTGGCCCATGGCGTCGACCCCGAGCAGATGGAGAAGATGCGCTATCGCTTGGACGAGGGTGTCACTGGCCAGGTGTTCTCGACAGCGCAACCGGTCCTGCTAGCTTCGTTGCAGGCTCATCCAAACTTCTTGGAGCGCTCTGGGCTCCGCGCCGAACTCGATCTTTCGAAGCTCGCGTTCTTTTGCGTACCGATTCGCGATCGTGGAGCGATCATCGGGACGCTTTCTGCCGACAAGGACAATAGCCAACTCAAGGACGCAGACTCCGATCTCGAGCTGCTTGGGGAAATTGCGCAGCTGTTCGCCCCGTTCGTTCAACGACGGCGGCTTGAGGAGAGCCTGTCGCTATTTCGGCGACTCAGAAGCACAGAGGGTCCCTCGTCCCGTCTATTGGGGCGATCGCCCGCCATGGAGGAGGTGCGACGACTCCTGTCCAAAGTCGCCCCGGCGAGCACGTCCGTTTTGTTTCTGGGCGAGACTGGTACGGGAAAGAGTGCGGCCGCCGCGCTGCTGCACGAATTGAGTCCGCGCGCGTCGGGTCCCTTCGTAGAGGTCAACTGCGGCGCCATCCCCGAGACATTGATTGAGAGTGAGCTGTTCGGCCACGAGAAGGGGGCCTTCACGGGAGCGGTCCAACGTCGGGTAGGCGTGTTCGAACGTGCCCGTGGCGGAACGGTGTTCTTGGACGAAATCGCTGAGCTTGGCCCGTCCGCGCAGACGCGACTGCTGCGTGTGCTTCAGACGCATCGCTTCGAGCGTGTCGGTGGAAACGAAACCTTGACCACCGATGTACGCCTCGTCGCCGCGACCAACAAAGACCTGGCTGCGGCCGTCGCAGATAACACGTTTCGCGCGGACCTCTTCTACCGGCTCAACGTCTTTCCAATCACGATGCCACCGCTCCGCGAGAGAGGGAAGGCCGATTTGATGCTGCTGGCAGACAGCCTCATCGATCGACTGGCGCGTTCGATGGGAAAGTCCATATTCCGAATCGATACGCCTACCATCGACATGATCACGGCCTATCACTGGCCCGGTAATGTTCGCGAGCTCGAGAACGTCTTGGAGAGGGCGGTCGTGCTTACGGAGGGTGAAGTGATCCACGGCCATCACTTGCCGCCGTCTCTGCAGTTGAATCGTTACGCGAGTACCCCAGAAAATCTCGATTTCGCCACCCGCGTCGCGAACTTCGAGATTGAGCTCATTACCGAAGCGCTCAAGGATACGAACGGCAACCAGACAAAAGCCGCCGAGCGATTGGGGCTTACGAAGCGCATCATCCAGTACAAGATCCGCAACTACCGCATTCCTTGGGAACGGTTTGTCCCGAAGGGGTGACTGCCGGGTGCCACTCAGTGC
This sequence comes from Myxococcales bacterium, assembly GCA_050263495.1. Taxonomy (GTDB): domain Bacteria; phylum Myxococcota_A; class Polyangia; order Polyangiales; family Polyangiaceae; genus FEN-1139. The sequence continues at coordinate 1,973 of JBLNFG010000686.1, forward strand.
GCGATACATTTTGGAATCGACCTCCGCGCCGCCGATACGAAATGGTGCCGACTCTGCCGATTGGGAATCGGTAATCATCAGTGCTGCGTCGCAGAACATACGCAACTTGCTGCGCGATCTAGACTGGCCTGAACAATGCAGTCTCGCGTATCCGTCATCCACAAGCGCAGCAACGAGGTACAAGAATGGACCTGTCCGCTCACCCCTGTTTCGACAACGCAGCCAGGCTGAAGTACTCTCGCGTTCACCTGCCGGTGGCGCCGGCCTGTAACGTTCAATGCAACTTCTGCGACCGTCGATTCGATTGCGCAAACGAGAGTCGTCCCGGCGTGACAAGCGCGTTGTTGACACCGACCCAGGCAGCCAGTTACGTGGACGACGTGGTCACTAAGGACCCTTCGATTCGTGTCGTGGGAATCGCAGGGCCAGGAGATCCACTCGCCCAAGCCACCAAGACGCTGGAGACTCTGAGGCGCGTGCGAGAGAACCACCCCGACATGCTGCTTTGCGTCGCCACCAATGGTTTGATGCTGGCCGCAAATGCCGAAGCCCTAGCTGAACTTCACGTGAGTCACGTGACCGTGACCCTAAGTGCGGTGGACCCGGAGGTCGGTGGAAGAATCTACGCGTGGGTCCGCGACGGGCAAGAACGCTTGACCGGTCGCGAAGCTGGGGAGCGGATCCTCTCGGCTCAACGCGCGGGTATCGAAGCCTTGGTGCAACGCGGCGTAATGGTGAAGATCAACTCCATCGTAGTTCCGGGGGTTAACGATCATCACATCTTGGAGGTAGCGCGGGTTGCGGCACAACTGGGCGCCACCCGGTTCAATTGCCTGCCGATGCGTCCCGTGGAGGGAACCCCGTTTGGCACTTTGGAGGAGCCTTCGCGCGATGACCTCCACCGGCTCCGTCAAGCCTGTAGTGCATATCTACCACAGATGGAACATTGCTCGCGCTGCCGTGCCGACGCGGTTGGACGCATTGGGCATATTCCCTCCAAGGAGCAGATCGTTCTGCTGCGAAAGCACTCGGAGAGTCGTCCCGAGGTGCGCCCGTATGTGGCGGTGTCATCGCACGAAGGAGTTCTCGTCAACGAGCACTTGGGTGAAGCCGAGCAATTCTGGATATTCGCGCGAGCCGGTGACGGTTTTAGGCTAGTTGAACGACGGCCAGCACCTCCCGAAGGTTCGGGCGCAGTCAGGTGGAACCAGCTGGCTCGAGTGCTCAATGATTGTCGGTCGCTGCTCGTGAATGCGGCTGGAGGCGCACCGCGTCGAACCCTCGAAGCAGCCGGGCTTGCGGTCCACCAAACCGAAGGACTAATCGAGGATGCTCTGGACGCGGTCTACCAAAATCGTGCATTGCCGAAGCCCCGCACCGACAGCTTCCGCTGCGGGAAGGGAGACAGCTGTCGTGGAAGCGGATTGGGCTGCGGATGAGTTGGAGTATGGACGCGCCTTGGCTCATCGACACGACGTTGCGGGATGGTGAACAGGCTGCCGGCGTCGCGTTCTCGCAGGCTCAATCTCTCGCCATCGCAAAACGTCTTGCGAAGTTCGGGATCCCGGAGTTGGAGATTGGCACTCCGGCCATGGGGGACGCCGAAATCGAAAAGTTACGACGGATCGTGCAAGCGAATCTTGGTTGTCGCTGTACGGCGTGGTGTCGGGCGCGCGAGGAGGACTTGCGCGCCGCAGCACGTGCCGAGGTTAAAGCCGTACATCTGTCGCTGCCGGTGTCTGCGCTACATCTAGAGGTTCTCGGCAAGACGCGGGACTGGGTGCGGAAGCAAGCGAAGTCCCTAGTCAGGCTCGCGCGCGAGTGGTTCGAATACGTGTCGGTCGGGGCGCAAGACGCCTCGCGCGCGGATCCCGCCTGGCTATGCGACCTTGGCGCGCTACTGGCGGAGAGCGGTGCTCACCGGTTCCGCCTTGCAGACACGGTCGGAATTTGGGATCCAATGCGTTGTTACTACGTTGTCACTCGAGTGAGAGCGGCGTTACCCGGTATCGACCTAGGCGTGCACACGCACAACGATTTGGGTATGGCCACTGCGAACGCGATCGTGGCTTATCAAGCGGGAGCCAATGCGATCGATGTTACGGTCAACGGGCTCGGAGAACGCGCGGGTAATGCGGCGCTCGAGCAAGTAGCCACGGTCCTGCACATCGTGAGCGGGATTCCCACGCACCTTGCGCTCGACGAGCTACCCAGCATCTGTCAATTCGTTGCTGAATGCGCGACCCGTACAATTCCGTGCGATCGCCCGATCACGGGTGCTAGCGCCTTCTCCCACGAATCCGGAATCCATGTCCACGCCATGTTGCGCGATCCTCGATCTTACGAGCCATTTGGGCCGTCACTCGTTGGGCGAGAGCGAGCCCCCTTCGTGCTCGGAAAACATTCGGGGCTTGCTGCCATTAGGCACACGCTCCAGAAACAAGGGCTCGAACTGGCCGCTCCGCGCCTTTCGAGTCTGCTACTGCAGCTGCGCGACGCGACTTCAAATGGTCACAGCGTCACGGAAGAAGAGCTAGTTGCTTGGGCCCGCGCAGTCTAAAGTGAGGCGATTGGTGTCGAGACCGCCCGCTAATCCAATAAGAGGTCTGGTGAAGCCGCGCCACTCGAATGCCCTTAGTCTTTGCGACGTGCCTCCTTGGATAGTCGCATCACGCGAGTTCAACGACGACCCACGTCCGCTGACGCTGCACGGTGCGTACCGCGTGGATCGCTTCCTATTCGATCGCCTCGATTCCGAAAGCGATCCAGCTGCCCGAGCAACGCTGTTCGATGAGTACATGTCAGTCAAATTCTATCTGCACCAATGGGGCGAAGAGAGCCAGCCGGCGAAGCGTTCGATCAAGAATAGCTATCAGCGGTTCCTACGGGGTTGGGGTGTCGACTCCAATTCTGTCGAAGGTGCCGTACTCAAGGGTTGGGTGGAGAGTCGCTTCGGGCTTGTCCCCAACTTCCATAAGCGACCCATCTGCTCGGATATCGAGGAAGACTACACGCCGTACGACTTGGACCGCATGCGCGGGCACACTCGCACGAATAGCATCCATGAGCAGTTCGATCTCTTGTATCGATATACACAGTACGAGCTTGCTCGCTGCGAGCTGAATCGGCGCTGGCTCAGGCTGTACCGGGGTACATACGACGCCCACGAGCACACCGTAACCGAACGCGTGAGCCAGTATGTCTATTATGTGCGGCTCAATAACCTGTCCTCATTTACAACAGATATGGAGCGAGCCTGGGAGTTTGGCACCACAGTGTGGGCCGTCGACGTCCCCACATGCAAGATCTTCTTCTACGGAAATCTACTTCCGAGCAGCATCCTGAAGGGCGAGAACGAGCACCTCGTCATCGGCGGTGAGTTCCGCGTTTCAGAAGTGCGCTCCTGAGGTGCGGAGTGAAGTGAGGCCGCATTCGGCTCTTCCGTGCGGCACTTTGCGATCCCACTAGTACCCCGAATCTTTTGAAGTGATGAGTGCTACCGAGGTGAGGGGTACTAGGAATTCGCGCAGCGAATTCGGGTTTGGGCGGCCGGGAGTGGAAAGGTGCACGCAGGGAAGCTTTCCACGGACGGCCACGGTGCTCGCGGCAGCGAGCAGCGCCCGTAGGGCGCAGTGAATGCCCAACGGAACAAAACTAGTAGCGCGATGGTCGCGTAGCGGCCGGGTCCGTAGGACCCATCAATTCAATTGAATCGCGCTACTAGCTTGGACGCAGACACTCGCGCGCTTGCTGTGGCGCTCACGACAGCTGTCGTAGTGACGTAGCAATGTCGGGGGCTTCTCGTCGCGTGTGACCATGTGTCGACGGGGCGGGCATGGGCGGCCTACTGCTCCGTCCAACTCGGAACAAATGCGTGCCACCGCAAGGCTGCGAGCACAGGTTTGTACCATGCAGTGAGCGAATCGAGGTTGCGTCAGTATTTCGGGGCTCAACAAACGGCCACAGCTCCTCGAATTCCCGCCTTGGCATCGTTGTTGCTCTCATATCCTCACATTCGAGCGACCCACAAAGTCGGCGTTCGGATCGAGATCACCATCAACAAGCTGAGGAGCGTTCACATGAGACAGGTTGCAATTTATGGCAAGGGCGGGATTGGCAAATCTACGACATGTCAAAACACCGTCGCCGGCCTTGCGCAGCTGGGTAAGAAGATCATGATTGTCGGTTGCGACCCGAAGGCTGACGCAACGCGCCTCATCTTACACTCCAAAGCTCAAACGACAGTCATGGATCTGATTCGAGAGCGCGGCACTGTCGACGACCTCGAACTCAATGACGTGCTGAAGCTCGGCTTTGGAGGCGTCCGCTGTGTCGAATCTGGTGGACCAGAGCCGGGGGTGGGCTGCGCCGGTCGCGGAGTAATTACTGCCATCAACTTCCTCGAGGCCGAGGGCGCGTACTCCCCCGATCTCGATTTCGTATTCTACGATGTGCTCGGTGACGTCGTGTGCGGCGGATTCGCAATGCCGATTCGCGAGAACAAAGCGCAGGAAATCTACATCGTATGCTCGGGCGAGATGATGGCAATGTACGCGGCCAACAACATTTCGAAGGGCATTCTGAAGTATGCCATGAACGGCAAAGTTCGCCTGGGTGGCCTGATTTGCAATTCGAGAAACACAGACAAGGAGGCGGAGCTCATTGAAGCTTTAGCATCGCGCCTTGGCACACAGATGATTCACTTCGTGCCGCGTGACAACCAAGTGCAACGGGCTGAATTACGACGCATGACGGTTATTGAGTACTCGCCGGAGCATAAGCAAGCTGAAGAGTACCGGACCCTTGCCCGCAAAATTGCGGACAACAAGCTGTTAGTGATTCCGAAGCCGTTGCAAATGGAGGAGCTCGAAGATCTGCTGATGCAATACGGCATTATTCCCGATGAAGACTTGGCGGCGGTAGGCCAGCCAGAAGCGCAGGTTGCCTTCGCAGCGCCTGCGTGACGGAACGACGCGTCCGCAGTCACACTCAGGTCTCGGCATCACACGGAGAAGGAAGTCATGAAGAAAGTAGAAGGCATCACGCGCGAGTCGACCCAGGCCATGATCGACCGCGCTCTGGAGGCGTATCCCGAGAAGGGAAGAGCCAAACGCGCACCCCACTTGGCCCCCAATAACCCCGAGGCAACCAGTGCCTGCGTCAAGTCCAATCGCAAGACGGTCCCCGGCGTGATGAGCGCTCGTGGTTGTGCCTATGCGGGTGCCAAGGGTGTGGTTTGGGGTCCAATTAGGGACATGGTGCATGTATCCCATGGTCCCGTGGGCTGCGGCTGGTACTCCTGGGGCACCCGCCGGAACCTAATGAACGGCATTCCCGGCGTATCGAGCTTCGCGTTGCATGCCACGTCCGACTTCCAGGAGAAGGACGTGGTCTACGGTGGGGACAAGAAGCTCGCCGTGCTCTTGAAGGAAGTCACCGGGATGTTTCCGCTCACCAAGGCGATCTCGGTTATGTCGGAGTGCCCCGTTGGACTGATCGGTGACGATATCAATGCCGTTGCCAAGCAGATGACGAGTGAGCTCGATTTGCCCATCATCCCATGCAACTGTGAGGGTTTTCGGGGAGTCTCACAGTCGCTTGGACACCACATCTCGAACGATACAATTCGAGACTACATCATCGAGACCCGGGAGTTTGCCGAGGAGACCGGCCCGTACGACATCGCGCTGATCGGCGACTATAACATCGGCGGTGACGTGTGGTCGGTCAAGCCACTACTCGAGGAGTGCGGCTTCAACGTAAAGGCTACTTGGACCGGGGACGGTGAACTCGAGAAGATTGCCGCCACCCATCAGGTTAAGCTCGCCATAATCCACTGCTACCGATCCATGAACTACATGGCGCGCGTTCTGGAGGAGAAGTACGGGATCCCCTGGATTGAACTGAACTTCTTCGGTCCGACCAAGATCAGGGAGAGCTTGCGCCGATTGGCAGAGCGCTTCGATGACACCATCCGAGAAAAAGTCGAAGCCGCCATCGCCAAATACGATCCGCTGATGCAAGCCGTCATTGATGAGTACAAGCCTCGGCTCCAAGGCAAGAAGGTCATGCTGTACGTGGGTGGTTTGCGTCCCCGCCACACCGTCAGCGCCTATGAAGATCTTGGTATGGAAGTCGTTGGCTCTGGCTACGAATTTGCGCACACCGATGACTATGAACGCACCGCTCCGGAAATGCCAGAGGCGACCGTCATCTACGACGACGCCAGTGAGTACGAACTCGAGCACTTCGTGCAGGAGCTGAAGCCGGATCTAATCGGAAGCGGTATCAAGGAAAAGTATGTATTTCAGAAGATGGGGCTACCGTTTCGCCAGATGCACAGCTGGGATTACTCGGGGCCGTACCACGCGTACGACGGCTTTCCCATCTTCGCGCGCGACATCGACATGGCCGTGAACAGTCCAACCTGGAAGCTCGTCAAAGCGCCCTTTTGAAGGACCGCGACCGTAACACACAATCACAGAACCAGGAGCCCTGCCGCTGGTCGGATTAGGCCTCGGAGGGGATGATTTCTATGGCAAATGAACTCGGATTAGCAGTCAAGAAGGTTAGCTCGATCACCGAAGAGGATGAGAAGCGGGTACTGAATCTCATCAACAGTGTCGAGTACAAGGAGCGGAACTTTGCTCGACAAGCTCTGGTGATCAATCCGGCACACGCATGCCAGCCGCTCGGCGCAGAATTGGCAGCGCACGGTTTCGCGGAAACCCTCCCGTTCGTGCATGGGTCCCAAGGTTGCGCCTCGTATTACCGTTCGACGCTCAATCGGCATTTCCGTGAACCCGCGCCCGCAGTCTCCGACGCAATGACCGAAGACGGTGCTGTGTTTGGCGGTCAGAACAACCTTCATGAAGGGCTAGAGAATGCCCACAGGCTGTATAAGCCCAAGATGATTGCCGTGTTCACCTCTTGTATGCCCGAGATAATTGGTGATGACCTCACGGCATTCCTGAAGAACGCGCGCCAAAAGGGGCTCGTGCCCGAAGACTTGCCGATACCTTACGCCAATACACCATCCTTCAATGGATCTCACGTTCACGGCTACGACAGCATGCTTCTGGCCATTCTACAGAGCCTCACGGAGAACAAGGCGATTGAGGGCCGGTGTACGGGCAAGCTCAACTTCATTGCCGGATTCGACACCAACACGGCAAACTACCGCGAATACAAGCGCATCTTTGCGGAGTTTGGCATTCCTTACACGTTCCTCGCGGATATCTCCGAGACGTTCGACTCACCGAACGACGGTAAGTATCGTATCTA
>JBLNFG010000687.1:0-2643 GCA_050263495.1 Myxococcales bacterium
CGCGCAATCGGGCAGGTCGCAATCACCGAGAACTCCATTGAGCGCGTACGCGCCCGATTGAAAGACGTCGAAGCATCATTCACCGTCGGGATGGTCACCAAGACCGATCTATTGCGCCTCCAGTCCCAGGTCGCGACAACCGAAGCGGGGCTCGAGGCTGCAAGAGCGTTTCGATCGCTCGCTTCCCAGCAGCTAGCGGTCATCATGAACGACGCCGAGAGCGCCAACTACGCGCTGGGGGAAGACGTCATGACTCGGCCGTCTCCGCGCCCCATCGAACCACTCGAACAATTGGTGGCCGAGGCGCAACGTCAACGTTACGAGCTTCAGGCGCTGGATCGCTCCGCGGAGTCACTTCGCTACGCGGAATCCGTCGTGCGCAAGGGACAACTGCCGCGCATTGACGGCTTCGGAGACTACACGTACGCCAACCCAAACCAGCGCTACTTCTTCACTAAGGCTTGGAAGGGTACCTGGGCCGTTGGTGCTCAACTCACCTGGACGGTCAATGACGTGCTAACCAGCGGTGCATCGGCGAACGAAATGTCCGCACAGCGTGACTCGGTATTGGCGAATCGCCGAGCTCTCGCAGATGGAATTCGACTTGAGGTAACGTCCGCGTACACCGACGCACAGAGGGTCGCCGCCGAACTGGACGCGGCTCAACGGGCAATGGACGCATCTCAAGCTGCGTACGACACCGCGACGCAGCTATTCAAAGTGGGTAAAGCAACGACCACCGAGCTCATCGATGCCGAGGGCGAACTCGTGGCGAGCCAGCTTCGGCTCATCAACGCTCAGATCGATACGCGGGTCGCACAGACCAAGTTGACGCGCGCACTCGGCAGAGATCTCCAGAAGCTCGAGTACTAAGGGCTTAGGCAGTCGCGCTGCGAGTGCTTGTTCGTCCCAGCCCCGTCGTCGCCACCCGCGCCCGATGGGAGGAGCGCCGTTAGCCGACCGTTTGACTATTCGGCGCGACCCGAACTGTACGGAGTGCAGCGAGCTGGACGAAGTACAAGTAAGGGCCACCGTGACCAGCAAAGCTGGGCAGGCGCCGCAGGCAGCACCGTAGTGGAAAGGTCCACGACAGTGGAGCTTTCCACAAAGGTCGACGGTGACCAGCGAAGCTGGGCAGGCGCCGCAGGCGACAAGCAAACATGGCTCTGGGGGAAGGTAGGTCTCCCAGCGACGCGCAGCGCGCGTCCGGGCGGATGGGGTGTTCGCAATTTCCAGGAGCGCAGCGACCGGGCCGCGAGCTGCGGTCAGGGATCTGAATGCGGACTGTGTGGCCATCAACAACCTATCGTCAGGCATCAAGAAGCCACTCACCCAAGCACTCTGCGGCTTCGCGTGTCCGCGCACTGATTAGCACCCTGCTCGCCAAGCCCGCGTTCTGGGCGTAACCTTGGGACGTGCTTCATCGTTGCGCGTGGTTGGGCGTTCTCGTCTTCTCCCTTACGTGCGCCTGTTCGCGCACGCCGTTACCCGCGATCGACCCTTGTGATGAGGAAGAGGAGACTCGACCCTGCGCCAACCATTGTGGCACCGATGGATCCCAAACGTGTAAGGGTGGCAAGTGGCAGGCCTGTGTCGTGTCTCCGAGAGCGGTCCCATGCCACAACCAATGCGGTGAGGGGCTGGCGTGGTGCGTCAACAACGTCGAGCGCGAATGCGTGGTTGCAGAAGCGCCGGTCGAAGAATGTCTGACTGGCTGCGGACCGGGTACGCGGATTTGTCGAGAAGGCGCCTGGAGCAAGTGCGAGTATTCTGGGGAACCCCGCGCGTGCAGCGATGCTTGCGGGTTCGGAACACAGACGTGCGTCGACGGTCGGTGGGCAAAGTGTGCTGTCCAACGCAGGGAAGAGACCTGTACAAGTGCATGCGGTTCGGGAAAAACGGTGTGTGAGAATGGGGCGTGGTCCGGTTGCGACGCGCCCCAGCCGCTTCCCCCGAAGTTGCACGCCACGATTCGTGACTTCAAGCCCGAAACGAACGCGGACTTCCAGCGCGAAGATTTGCCGATGGGTTCCATCTCCGATCGCGGCGCGGTTCTGCCGGAATTGGGCGACGAAAATGGCGACGGAGATGGCGGCTTGCCGATCCTGGCGTCCACTGCCGGAACCAAGACCATCCACGGTCCAGACACGTTCAATCAGTGGTTTCGCGACGTTCCCGAGGTAAATGTCACCTTCGAGGAGAGCCTGCAATTAGCTGCCTCACCGAGCGAGCCCGGCATGTTCGTGTATGAGGACAGCACCTTCTTTCCCATCGACGGCAGGGGGTTTGGAAATTACATCAGCCCAGCTGGCACGTCGTATGGACACAATTACCACTTCACGTTGATGGTACAGACTGAGTTTCGGTACGTGGGAGGCGAGACGTTCAGCTTCTCGGGAGACGACGACATGTGGGTGTTCATCAATCGCAGGCTAGCGATTGATCTCGGAGGGATACACGAGATGCAGTCAGCGAGCGTGGACCTCGACGATCAAGCCGAAAAATTGGGGATAACGCCGGGAAGCAATTACTCGCTGCACTTCTTTTTCGCCGAGCGCCGTACGGTTGGATCGAATTTCATGATCCGCACAACCATCGCCGACGTCGGGTCTTGCCCATAGCCCACCTCGGTTAGGGCCAAGG
>JBLNFG010000688.1:0-6706 GCA_050263495.1 Myxococcales bacterium
AGGTGACGAAGACTCGGCGGCAGGTGACCCGGCTGATGTGACCCGGATCGCACCAGGGTGAAGGGCTTGGGGACTTCCGACGAGGACGCCTACATGCTCCTCGCCGACACCGTCGTTGGCCTCCGACTCGCGTGGTGGCAACCAAGTTGGCGGTCGCTCTGGGGGTGAAGCCCATTTGACGCAGTAAGCTGGAGGAATGAAGTTTGCTTAAGCGACGGTTCGCTGCCACGAGAGGCCTTCGAAGTCTACGTGTCAGTTGGTATTTCCGAGAAACAACCGGTTGACACCTACGTTGTCGACCAATTAGGCTTTCCGCGCCGACGGTCGACTGTCGGCCGCAAGTCCCTTCTACCTGGCCGAGCTAGCCCACAAATTCTTGGTTCGCGAAGACGAAACGCACTTGGGTCTGTCGCCCTTGAGGAGCATTACGATGAACGGAAACTACTTCCAGCCCCGGCTATTAGGGTCGCTGGGTCTATTGGTGCTCGCCGCAGCCACCACCGGCTGTCTCGACCGCCCCGTCGCTGCGACGAAGCCGGAGACGAACAACGTCTTCGTCAAGCAGAATCCATCGGGCGGTATCGACAAAATCGATATTCTCTTCATGATCGACAACTCGCTGTCGATGGGTGACAAGCAGCAAGTGCTAAAGGCTGCAGTGCCGCAGCTCTTGGGGCGACTGACGAACCCAGATTGCGTCGACATTGACCCCACGGATGGCACGGCTGAACCGCAGCAAATGCCGAACCCCACGGCGCCGTGCACCGGTTCTCTGCAACGTGAGTTCGCCCCGGTGAAGGATATCCACATCGGTGTGGTTACGAGCTCTCTCGGGGACTACGGTGGCGATACGTGCCCAGAGGGCCCCCCTGGCTCTCCAGCGGAAGCCATGAACGATCACGCCTGGCTTTTGGGACATCTGCCGCGCACTGAAGGAAAGTTGAGCGGCGATTTCTTGAAGTGGACGGGTACGAACGTCACGAATTTCGAGTCCGATATCGTCTCGAAGCAAACCGAGTTCGGCAACTTCGTGACTGCTGCGAGCGAACTTGGGTGCGGCAACGAGATGACTCTCGAGGGTTGGTACCGGTTCCTAATCGATCCGAAACCACCGCAGGACGTCGTCATCATTGACAAGCAAGGGCCGAACACCCGCGACGGGTTGGACCAAGCCATCCTAGACATGCGGGCGGAATTCTTGCGCCCCGATTCGCTCGTCGCCATCTTCATGCTTACGGACGAGAACGACTGCTCGATGAAGGATCAGGGCAACGACGTGTACTCGTGGGTTGCGATGACGCAGACCAACGGTCACCGGATGTGGCGCGGTTCTAGCGTCTGTGACCAAGACCCGAACAATGAGTGTTGCTTCAGTTGTATGCTCGCGGACAGAGCAAGCGCTGAGTGCAGAGCTAAGGATCCTGGTTGCGCCATCTCAGGCGACGGAGTCAAAGTCGCGGCGGCGGCCGACGACGTGAATGTCCGCTGCCGCTCGATGAAGAAGCGCTTTGGGTATGACTTCCTCTTCCCGGCTTCGCGCTATGTGAATGCACTCACCAAAAAGACCCTCTGCCCAGATCAGGACTATGGAGACCTCGATTGCGATTGCACGGAAGCAAAGAAGAAGAAGCTCCCGTGTACGCCCGGACAAGGCGTGCTCAATCCCCTCTACGTCAATCTGAACAAGGACTACACACCCACTGGGCCGGAGCGCACGGGGCCAGACGCGGTATTCCTTGCGGGCGTGGTCGGTGTGCCTTGGCAAGATCTGGCAACTGACCCTAGCGCAGGTGCCTCCCTCGAGTACATGACGGCGTCGCAGCTGGCCAATGCGGACGGCACGAACCGTTGGGATTGGTTCTCACCAAAGGTCGATGAGGACTATTCGACGGCCCAGTTGGGCGATCCATTCATGATCGAGTCGACCGAGCCGCGCGATGGCACTCATCCGCTCACCGGCGACAAGATCCAGCCCCCAGAGGCTGGTCGGATGGCGAACAAGATCAACGGTCACGAGTGGAAGACCTCGGGCAAGGATACCCAGTTTGCCTGCATTTTCCCCTTGGACGTCCAGCTCGAGCAGGGGAAGAATACTGCTACCCGCGTTTGCGACGTGGCTGCCGAGTGTGGGGAGCCGGACGAGACGGACGCGTACAAGACCTGTGCGCGAAGGATGGATGGCTGCTCTTGTGTTCTCTCTGAGGAGGGTGGGACGAAGAGCCCGCTCGATCCGACCGAATCGTTGACGCCCCTCTGCCAGAATGCCCAGGGCAGCTACGGCAAGACGCAGTACTACGCAAAGGCTTACCCGGGTCTTCGCGAACTCCAGGTGCTGCGTGGTTACTACGAAGCGACCAAGACCGACAACGCGATCGTTGGCTCGATTTGCCCGAAGGATCTCGAGTACGCGAATCGCGAGAAGTCCGGTTACGGCTACAACCCAGCCGTCAAATCCTTGGTGGACCGCCTCAAGGAAAAGCTCGGAGGTACCTGCCTTCCTCGTGCACTGACGGTGCAGGCGGACGGAAAGGTTCCATGCGCCATTGTCGAGGCTATGCCACAGAGTGCGGAGAAGGCCGGGTGGTGTGCGTGTGAGTCCCACGGCCGTACGTCGGTGGGCAAAGAACTCACGGGCGCTATTCGCGCAGCTCTGGAGCGCGAGGCGATTTGCGGCAAGTCTCCACTCCCCGACTGCAACTCGTTCTGCCTGTGTAAGCTCGAGGAGCTGTTGCCGAACAGTGATGCAGGCCGGCGTTGCTTGAACGAACTCAACGTCGAGAAGAACACGGAGCCGCCAGGCTTCTGCTACGTCGATCCAGCGATTCCGGATCACGGCTCGGCACAGATCGTTTCCGGGTGTCCGGGTAGTCAGAAGCGCATCATTCGCATCGTTGGCAACTCGGCCTCCGATAAGGGCGAACTGTGGGCGGCGCCTGCTCCTGGTCGCGTGTTCATCGCTTGCTCTGGTGCTGCGCGCGAGGGCAAGGGAGACGAGTAGTAAGTCGTCGGCCTAGCGCCCCGCGCTAAGCCATGTCATCGATCACCCGGAACGTGGATCACTCCCGCTCCGGGTGACGCATTTAAGGAACATGGACGCGAAACGGACCATCCTCGTCGTCGATGATGAACCCCATATCGTGCTTGGGTTGAAGGACGCACTCGAGTTTGAAGGATTTCGCGTGCTGACGGCCTCCTCTGGAAAGGAAGCGGTCCAGCTCGCACGGCAAGAGCGTCCTAACGCCATCCTGCTCGATCTGATGCTTCCCGACAAAAACGGGTATCAGATCTGTGAGGAGGTGCGTCGCTTCGATCCCGCCGTTCCGATCTTGATGCTCACAGCGCGCAGTCAGGAAGCCGACAAGATCCGCGGGCTAGACGCTGGAGCTGACGACTACGTGACCAAGCCGTTCAGCTTGGGTGAACTGGTGGCTCGGCTGCGAGCGTTGTTCCGCCGCGCCCAGCGGCCTGCTGAGGTGGGGACGTTTAGGGTAGCGCAGGCAACCGTGAATGTGGCAGCGCAGACCCTGCAGCGCGACGGGAAGACGCCGGAGCAGCTAAGCTTCTACGAAACTGAGCTCCTGCGACTGCTCCACGAACGGCAGGGTCAACCTGTCAGTCGCGAAGAGATTTTGAACAAAATCTGGGGTATCGAAGCGAACCCGACTAACCGCACCATTGATAATTTCATCGTCAAGCTGCGCAAGAAAGTCGAACGCAAGCCTGACCAACCAAAACACATCCTGACCGTGTACGGGTTTGGCTACAAGCTCGTGAACGATCCCGAACCGTAGCTGGCGACCTATACTCTTCGCTGGCTGGCTACCGGAGCCTTGCTTGGCTGCTTCTTGTTTTTGTGCGTCCAAGCCACAAAGGAAGCGAGCTCGTAACTAGTCATTCAGGTGAGTTCAATGGGAATAGGTTGCGGGGATCGCACACCACCGATCGCGCGTTATTCACCAATTCGCCAGGCGCGAGCAGCCGAGCCTCCACTCCGATTCGGAGCTGACGAAGCTCTAGATGCAGATGAACCGCTCCTGGGCTATCCGAGTCACCAACGTATCCGAGGAGCTCTCCATCGTCGGCTGCTGCTCCGACTTCGAGTCCCGTTGCGGCCCGCTCCAGGTGCCCGTAAAGCACGATGTAGTCCCGATCAGCGCCGGACTCTCGGATTCGATGCAGCGTGACGACCGTGTTGCCGAAAAGCCACCCAACAAACAGCACCTCTGCCGGGCCTTGCTGGTGCTCTAGCGCGACGAGATGCACCTCCGCCCCTCGCCGCTGTGCGAGGTCAATCCCGCCGTGGCCAACTGCCTTTAGCCTCGGACCTCGGCGTTGGATCTCGTTGGGTAGATTCAGATCGTAGCCGCTCATCATGAGCGATTGCGCGGCGAGTGGCTGAACTGGATAGCGGTACAGCGCGTAGTCTCGCGGGCGGTCGGGCTGCCGCGGGATTTGGTCATACTCTGTCCAATTACCCGCGCGAGTTCTATGAACGTTGCGTTCGGCCACAAGTGCGTCCCGTTCCGTCCCTTCATCTCTCGGGACCGGGATGCAGATCTGATGGTCCTCAAGCGTTCCGGATGGGCACGGAGCTCGGTCGAGCAGCAGCTCTGTCGGCATAGTGGGCGGTGTATTTGCTTGATCAGGGCGCGCGAACCGGGCCGCAACCGTGGATGTCACGGCAAGTACAGAGAGGTAAAGCGAGAGCCGAACTACGGGCTGCACCAGTAGCACTCTAGAACCATTCTCCGGGCACGGTAGTGCGGCTTCGATGGTCCCCAGCTATCGGCACCCTCCAGCAACCGACCGCCCTAGGCACCCGCTCGTCGCATAATGGCATGGCTTGCCTCGGCCCGCGGTTCTCGGATTGCTACCCTCATGCGGCAAAGCTAATCTGAGCTGTGTTTCCTTCGGAAGAGCTCTCTGCAACAGACGCCGCGATCCTGGAGACCATCGCAATCCCCCGGTACCTGGAACGATTCGGAGACTTGGTGCTCGCCATGTTGCTGCCCACAGAGGGGGCGCGCGTCGCGAATTTGGGGTGCAGAACGGGCTTCCCTGATCGCGCAATTTGTGAGCGCGTGAAGCGAGCGACGGTCTATGGCGTCGATCGCAGTGGGCCCGCGTTGGAGCTTGCTCGTCACAAGGCTGCAGCGGGTGGCTTTGCCGCCCAGTACTTCCCTCGTGATGCACTGCCAACAAGCCTGCCGAATGCGGCCTTTTCCCACGTAGTATCGATCTGCCCAATCCTTGGAGCACAAGGGCGCGAGTTGCTTTTTGCGGAGATATCTCGGCTGCTCTATTCAGGGGGTCAAGCGCTCGTCGCGATGCCATTGCGGGGAAGCTTTCAGGAGATTGGCGACCTCTTTCGTGAGTATGCGTTGAAGAATGATCTGGGCGATTTGGGGCGCGCGATTGAAGATTCGATGGCGAGTCGGCCCACCCTAGAGACGCTCAGCGAAGAGCTCGAAGCTGCTGGATTAGAGGACGTCGACGTGGAAGTGCGCCAGGAGTACCTCCGCTTTGATAAGGGTCGCACTCTTCAGGAGGATCCGAGCATGCGCTTGCTGATATTGCCGGATCTGCTGCAGGGCTTGGACCACTTTGACTGGCGTGCTCCCACCGAATACTTGCGCGAAGCAGTCGATCGTTACTGGTCGGAGACGTTCTTCGATTTGAGCATTAGCGTTGGGTGCGCGAGCGCTCGCCGTGTTGGCTAGTGGCGCGATGCGATTTCTTCGCCCAACGCGCGGTTCGTTCCGCGAATTGCTAGGGCCTTCTGTCTCAGAACTACGCACCTGCACCAACGAGCTCGGCTGCGTTTTCTAGGTGATGGTTAGTCAGAGACGTAAGAACGTGATCCTGCCACTTTCCCGCGATGAAAAGATAGTCCTTGGCATACCCTTCCTTGATGAATCCGAGCCGCTGGAGCAGATTCTCGCTTCGTTCGTTGTGTGGGACATAGTTGGCCATGATTCGGTGCAGCTTTAGCTCGTCAAACGCATAAGCGATTGCGGCGGACACGGCTTCGGTCATGTAGCCTTGCCCTTCATGCTCTCGATCAGTGTGATAGCCGAGGTAGCACGCGCGAAATGCCGCGAGCGTGATGACTCCCAGGCTGACCGCGCCAATGATCTTGCCCTCCCATGAGTGTCCCAGGCGCAGCCAAAAGCGAACACTCTGTCCGGCTTCGAACTCCCGTGCAATGCGCTCCACGAGCCGCGCATACGCGGCGAATTGCCTCCAATCTGCAGGCGCCGGAGGCGACCATGGAGCCAGGTGTTCGTGGTTCCGTAGCGCGTACGCGTGCAGCTCATAAGCGTCTTCTGCCCGTGGCAAAGCGAGAATCAGGCGTTTCGTTCGAAGCGTGGGGGCTGCTCGCGCCTGCATGCGTCGAGTATTCTCGAAGGCTCGCGCGTTGGCAATGAGTTCAGGCTGGCACGCGCGAGCTGGGCACGGTGCAATGAAATGGGCGAATTCCCAGAACCCTATTCGCATCGCGAATTGCCAGTGCCGCTCGCCGTTAGTTTGGCCATCAATTACCGAGATTGCGCGGCGGCACGAGGCGGACGCGCAGCGGGCGCGACCCAACGAGGTCACCTACGACGGGTGCTTCTGACGCTAGCGCCGCATCAAGCCGTAGAGCCGTCCACCGAGGGCGTGCATGCGCTGACAGAGCTCGGGGATGTCTCGCTCGCTGATGTAG
>JBLNFG010000689.1:0-4346 GCA_050263495.1 Myxococcales bacterium
GACGGCCACGACACTGTTGGTCGTTCCGAGGTCGATGCCGATGATCTTGCCCATACTCGCAGTTCTCCTCAGGCTCGGGCCGGGCACAGGAATGCCGTCGGCCTGCCCCATCGCGGGGCTAGGTGGCTCGGCGCACGGGCCGAGCGACGTCCAGTGAGCAAGCTAACCACTCGCCGTAGTGGGTCAATCCCCGATTTGGATGAGTCCCGAGAACGTGGCTCGTCGCCTTGTGTCCAAATTGCGCCTGGCTAGTACCCAGAATCCTTTGAGAAGAGGGGCTCCTACCTATTCGCGAAGCGAAGAGGGCTTGGCAAAGGCTCTGAAGGAATGCGGGGTGCTAGCGCGATCTGCGCCGTAGCGGCTCGTCCGAGGGTCCCTTCGTTTCGATGGAAACGCGCCACTGGAGATGCCGAAGGGGATTTTTGGTTGACACTGGCCACGACGAAGCTACCTTGCGCTCGCCCGGGGCAATAGCTCAGCTGGGAGAGCGCCGCGTTCGCAATGCGGAGGTCAGGGGTTCGATCCCCCTTTGCTCCACCCGTGCATCCGATCCGAGTAGATTCGGTTCCACCGGAGCGTCAGAGTGTCTCGAAGCATATTTGTTCGTCAGCTCGTACCTGCGACGATCGAGGAACTCTGGGCTGCCTGCAGCACCGCACAAGGTATGGCCTCCTGGCAAGCAGACGAGGTCGTCGGAGATGCGGCTCGCGCGGACAGAATCACGCTGAGCTGGCCCGCCTTGAAGTTGAGCCTCGAGCTTACTGTCAAGGAAGTGGTGCCGCAGCAGCGGATTACATTTGGGGTTGGGGCGTCGCAGCTGACGGTCGAGCTCGAACCCGGCGCGGTCTCGTTGACTCACGTCGGGCTGCACAGCGATGACGAGGCCGAGGGAATGCGCTCCGCCTGGCAGACGTCACTCGGGCTGCTAGCGCACGCGCTCGTCCAACATCCCGGTCGGACGCGCCGCGTACACTGGATCACGCGGCCCGCAAGGACGACCGCGGCATTGGCCCACGTTTACTTCAGCGAACCGATGGCATTGAGTCAGTGGTTGACGCGCGCGGGCTCGGTTGGTGCAGTCGGTTCCAACATCGCGCTGCAACTCATGACAGGTGAGGTCGCTACTGGGGTCGTCCACGCGAACGCGGTGGATCGCGACGTGGCTTTCTCCTGGATCGAGCAGCAGAACAGCTATGTCGTCTTCCGAACCTTTCCTTCGCCGCGTGCATCAGATGAACGCTTGCTGGCCATCGCGTGGTCGCGCTGGCACTCGGAGGCGTTTCCCGAGCCAACTGCTCAGTTCCTAAATGCCGCGCTCGGACGCCTTGCCCACTTATTGGAGCGGCGCGGGCTGGCGTAGCCGACCATTTCGGAAAGAACAGGTTTGACGGCTCCGAGCAGCCGAATTCGGGCAATGCTTGCCCGACATCTGGACGATTTCGGAAGCGAGCTCCACACTACCTCGTCGATAACCGTGAAGGGTGCAGCGGAAGTGCTGCAGGACGTAGGATGGTCGGGCCGCCATCCTGACTGGGCGGGGTCCAGTCGGGAGGACCTTTGGCACTGCAGGACGATCCGAACCCGCTGCACGAATCTCTCACAGGCCCCCCAGGAGCATGGAGACCACTGACACGACTGGCAAAGCTAGCACGACGGCCACTTGAGCGGTTTTTGAGGGTCGAAGCGTCGAGCGGTCTGCTGCTTCTCGGAGTGGCGGCATTCGCTCTCGTTTGGGCGAACTCGCCGTGGGCGGCAAGCTACTTCCGGTTCTGGCACACGCAGTTGGGGTTCCGCGTTGGCGCGTTCGTCTTCGAACGCAACCTGGAGTGGTTCGTCAACGACGGTTTGATGGTGATCTTCTTCTTCGTCGTCGGCCTAGAGATCCGGCGTGAGCTGCATCACGGTGAACTCTCCGAGTGGCGACGCGCGGCTCTGCCGTTCGCAGCAGCACTCGGAGGCATGATAGCGCCAGCGCTGCTCTATCTTTCGATTGCCGGAAGTGGGCGCACCCACTCCGGATGGGGCGTGCCAATGGCGACGGACATCGCGTTTGCGTTGGGTGTCTTGACGCTGCTTGGTCACCGGGTTCCGCCGGCACTGCGCGTCATGCTCTTGGCCCTAGCGGTAATTGACGATCTCGGGGCAGTTGCCGTAATTGCACTATTTTATTCCTCTGGCGTGGCGTGGCCCGGAGTGCTCACAGCTATCGGAGGTGTTGCCGGCATTATCGGCCTGCAGGCATTTGGTGTCCGACGCAGGAGTGTCTACGTCATACCCGGAATCGTCGTGTGGGCAGGTACATACGCGTCCGGCGTGCACCCAACCATCGCCGGAGTCGTGGTCGGCATGCTCACGCCGGTCCAGGTGTGGCTCGGAACCGAGGGTTTTGTTCGGCGCGTGCGCTCGAACATCGACGCGATCGCGCAAGCGCCTCGCGGCTCCGCTCCGTCCCGCCCCGTCAACAAGGCCTTACGAGACATCTCGGTGGCCCGGAGAGAAGCCCTATCTCCCGCAGAAGGGCTCATCGACCTTTTGCATCCTTGGGTGGCGTATCTAATCATGCCGATCTTTGCTTTGGCGAACGCGGGGGTGGCGTTGAAGGGCGTCTCTTTCGATCCCACGACGACCAAGCTGGTGGTTGCCGTAGGCATTGGTCTGGTCATCGGCAAACCGCTTGGAATCGTGCTGGCGTGCCAAGTGACGTTGGGTCTTAGGCTCTCAGCTTTACCGAGAGGAATTACGCTACGTCACCTGATCGTGCTTGGGGCCATCGCTGGAGTGGGATTCACTATGGCCTTGTTCGTCGCGCAGCTAGCGTTCGATGACGCGCGACTGCTCAACGCCGCAAAGCTCGGCGTTCTGCTCGCTAGCGGGGTGGCGGGCATTCTTGGGCTAGCGATTGGCAGGGCGGTTCTTGGGCGCACCGCCGTGGGCGCGGCGCGCACCGCCGATGAAGCCGAAGCCAGCACAGAAACATAAATATGGGACTAATCCGTCGCATTGGCTCATCGTTATCGTACCAACGTCGGCCAACGCGAAGCCAAGTGGCAAGGTGCGCTCTACTCGGCACATGCGGGGAGATTGCGGCTGAGCCTAAACGTCGACCTGAGACGAATCAGACGAGCTAACAGCAAATCGATCTCGCGTTGTCGCCGCAGGTAATACTGGGCTGCGGAATGGTCAGATTTACCAATTCGCACGCCAAGCCATTGGTGCGCGAGGGCGTAACGGAATGCATGCTCATCGGTCACATCGTCGCCCACAAACATGACTCGCTCCGCGGCATAATGACGCTGAATGCTCAGCACTGCTTCGCCCTTGTGAGGTGCATCTCGCGGTACAATGTTGACAACGCATTTACCCTCAACCAAGCGAACGGGAGCCGTCAACTTGCCCGCAGCCTGTAGAACTGCCCGGTGAGCTTCGGCACGGTTCGGCGCTGCACGGTAATGAACGGCCAGGGAATAGCGCTTGTCCTCAACGTCGCACCAGGGGACGCCACCGAGATGTCGTTCGAGCTCGATGCGCACTTCCACCATCATGCGTTGATACTGCTTCAAATGCGGACCAGGCTCGAGACCGTGACTGCCAAACACCATCGAGATAGGTAACCCGTCGAGGTGCTTAATTGTATCCGCCAGGCTTCTCCCCGAAACGACAGCGCACGGATACAGATCGCAAACTCGCGCCAGTAGCGCGCGCGTTCTTGGGCGCATGTGAGCCAGTTCGCGATCCGCGACGATGGGCGCTAACGTACCGTCAAAATCGAAGACAGCCACGCTCCTTGTGCGCGCGAATTCGTGAAGCTTTGGACGAGCCCCTGCTCCCATCAGGTGCGTCATGTCCACACCTTGAGCCAGGCCACTCGTGCCCCTGGTGCCGGCCGCCCACATGACAGCTCGTGTTGGCGCGCAGGAACGCAGACGTGCGTCAAGCTGGGATCCGAAGCGTTGCGTTCAGTCAGCGTTTGGTTATGAGCGCCAACCAACATAAAACGCATATTACGACGCAACAATCGCATCTCTAGCCAATAGTTAGCACAGTTCAGGCTGCCCCGCCAAGCAGCGCAGCAACACGTTCAACCAAGTATGCTCTCAATGTTCTTCATTTCGATGCCACAAAGCTTCGAGCCGTCGAAGATGAGAACTGTCGCTGCCGCTCGGAACGCGTCGTGAAGGACAGAGCGATCGAGGCGCGCAACCGCAGCGATGACGGAGCGCTAATTGGGGTAACTTTAGCCAATTCCAAGCATTGATCAGCCTAAGACGCTGTACCACTACGACGCTGCCGAACGGAAATTAAGCGCCAGGCTCGGGTTCTCTGACCGCAATCGGAAATGGCTAGAC
>JBLNFG010000690.1:0-3033 GCA_050263495.1 Myxococcales bacterium
GTGAGCGGAACGGACATAGTGGAAATCGTCGAGGACGATAGCTACATTCTTGGGCAGCTCCGCAATTGCATCGACAATTCTCGGTAGCACTGCCGTTAGGATGTCGTGGCCGCCCGAGGCAACGAAACCTGCAATATCGCGCGCGATCATGCAGCCTGCGCGGTCAAGGGCCATTGCAATGTCCGTCCACAAGCGAACTGGATCATTGTCAGAGGCGTCCAGCGATATCCATGCGACGGTTGCGCGACGGGAATGCGAGGTCAACCACTGGGTAACCACGGTGGTTTTGCCATAGCCGGCTGGAGCGGCGACCAATGTCACTGGCCGTTGGGCCGCATGCTCGAGCTTGTCAAGAAGACGGGTTCGGACCAACCACTCCGACCGGGTCGGCGGTGGCCGGAGCTTGGCTTCCAGTATGGAGTCGACCGGCTGCCCGTCCAGCGTATTGCTACCCCGCTTGAGGCTGCTCACTTCCGAACGCTGTCCTTCGTTTGCGCCAGACAAGGAGAGACGGAAGCATCCTGACCGCGGCCGACCCTGCCTTGGTTCAGTGCGATTATACGGTCGGAACGCAATCGTATTGCACAGAAGCTACTATCGCCGCTGCCAACTGGCCACGACGCTGACGTGCCGCTGCATCCGTAATCAGCCGATGGCCATTCCTTCGGCCGTCGACGACGGAGTTATGTCGGGAAGGCGGCTCATTCGGAAGGAATTCAGCAGGCCAATCAGAGCGGCAAGCATGGGTACCAATAAGGCCACCTGAAGTGCCAACGGCCGGACTTCAGTATTAATACGGACAATCTCCTGTTGGATTTGCGGAGGTTCGCTTGCGATCAGTTGAGTGAGTTGCGTGTTGCTCATCACCTGCGCATCCTCCTCGAGTGCCACAGCGACGCGCTCCTTGTCAGATGGTGGCAACACAGTGCTGTCTTGGGCCATGCTGGTAAACGCCGTCGCGAGAGTGGCGAGCATGATGGCGCCCGCAAAGGCCAAGCCGAAGGAAAGCCCGAACGATCCTGCTGCTGAGTTCACTCCTGCCGCCTCACTGACCCGTTCGTCAGAAATCGGTGCCAGTGTGTAGTTGTTGAGCTGCGAGACCAAGAGTCCCAGTCCTGATCCTGCGATCAAAAGTGGAATGAGGAGGTACCAACCTGAGTCGGCTCGGGGGACGATCGGAATCAGCAAGCCCATTCCCACGGCGAGCAAGAGAAAACCCACGCGAACAATCGTGCTAGGTCGCCGTTTGCCGGCCCTTCGGCCAGCAAGCATGGCGACGGCGAACATGCTGAGCGAGAGCGGGGCGAGGGACAACCCGGCCTGCATCGCGTTGTACTCGAGCACCATCTGTAGATAGATCGGTAAGGCGATCATGGCTCCGCCGAGAGCGATCTGCTGCAACATTTGCTGGGAAATTCCCAGTTGAAAGTGCTTGGACCGGAACAGATCCGGATCAATCAGTGTCGGCTTTTCTTGTCGCTTGCGACGAATCAGCCAAAAGCCCAAACCTACCAGCGCAATGGCTCCGCTAATCAGAATCGCCAACACGTACTCTGCGCCCTCTTGCCAGGCCAGAATGCCTAGCACAATGCCACCCATGCCAACAATCGAGAGGAGCGCGCCGACAACATCTACTGCGCGGCTGCCTGTGTACGGCACGTCACGGACCATCTTGATGCCGGAGAGCACGACGATGATGATCACGACTTCGAGCAGGAAACCGATTCGCCAGGAGAAGTACGTGGTGATGAACCCGCCCAGCAAGGGTCCGACCGCTGCCGCAATCGCAGCTGCGGCACCGACGAGGGCGTACACCTTCTTCTGAGCTGTTCCCTCGAAGTTGCCATGGATGAGTGACTGCATAGCGGGCAGCAGCAGCGAGGCCCCAATACCGCCGATGATCGCCCAAAAGACGATGACGGCGAACAAGCTTTGGGCCAGCGTCATGGCAGCCGCTCCGATGGCGTATCCCAGCAGGCCGAGCACGTACGCCCGCTTGCGCCCGATGAGATCACCCACCTTGCTGCCGATCAGGATGAATGCGGCAGAGACCAGTGCCTCCAAAGCGATCGCCGACTGGACGCCGCTCACGGTCGTCTCGAGGTCGCGAACGACCGCCGAGATGGACACGTTCATGATCGAGGTGTCGACGACGAGCACGAACATCGCCATTGCTAGCAAGATGGCGAGCGTCCGGTTCAGGCGTGTCTCCTCAGTGGCGCTCGGCTGCTCGCCTTCACTCACCTGGGACCTCACTTCAAAACTCAAATGTGCTGCCAATTGTTGGGGCGAAAGGCATCTGTCGGTTCACCCTTGGCGGGTGATCCAGCCTACGGTCGCAGCGTCGTACCGTTCGTCGTTAGTCGACTGAGACTCAACCAAATTTGGAGGCACGATACCTATGGCAAACACCCAAACTGTCAGCCCGTGGGCTCACGGCATCGTCGTTTTTGCCGGCGTACTCATGATCGTTAGCGGCGCCTTCCAGGCCCTCGAGGGCCTCGCGGGCATCGTAAGAGACAAGTATCTTGTCGTATTGCCGAACTACATCTATGCCTTTGACATCACGGTTTGGGGCGTCATCCACCTCTTGGTCGGTTTGGGCATCCTGGCGATCGGCATATCGCTGCTCAGAGGCCAAACCTGGGCTCGCGTCGCAGGGATGATTGCCGCAGTAGTTTCCGCAATCCTCAACTTCGTCTGGTTGCCGTTCTCGCCCTGGTGGGCCGTCATGATCATCGCCGTGGACATGCTCGTGATCTGGGCGCTCGCACAGTATCTCCGTCAGCCCGAGCCGGTGGCGACGCGGGACAAGCAAGCCGCAATGTCCTAAGCCTGGGCACTGTAGGCCAACGATGTGTATGCCTGATGCACGACGAGGGATGGGCGGTGTACGAGATAACGCTGCAGGGTGCACCGCCCGCTGACTTGACCACGAGATTTCCGGCCCTGATGCTCTACTCGGTACCGGCCACCACAGTTCTTTCTCTGGAGTACGTCGCAACCTTCATCCCGCAAGGCCGCGACCAATCC
>JBLNFG010000691.1:0-9324 GCA_050263495.1 Myxococcales bacterium
TGGCGATTATTGATCGACGGGATCCCGTCCTGGACGGTATCCAACAAGCCTTGTTAGGTTAGTGATGGTTCCGATTTCGAGTCGTTCCCATTTCACAGTCCGGTGGACTTCATACTCGCGACACTGGCAATTTTCTCCGAAAGAAGTGGAGCCCAGCGCTGATCCCCCTCTAGGTAGACTTTCTGCCAAGACAACGCATAATGACCGGATACTTCCGAAGGCCCAAACCAGCTCATGTGAGTGTAGCCACTGATCACGACCTGCATCGACGGTGTGCCCGCGGCAGTCGACGGTTCGGAAACTCCTGCAACAGTATCAACGCTGCCGCACAGAAATAGCGTTGGAACCTTCATGCCAGTTACGGGACCCCAAGGCGCCAAACCTACCCCTGTCTTGAGCGAAGGATCATTCTTCGAGGCGATGGTTGTGCCTCCGCCACCCATCGAGTAGCCACTGATTCCATAACGATCGCTCATCTTGTTGAATAGTGGGCTCCCGCTCTTATTATTCTCCGCCTTGAGCTCCTTGATCGAATTCAGCAATGCCGTCGCGCGAAGGTCAGGGACGTCGAGGGCACCGGTAGTGGTGATGAGCGTAACGATCCCCCAAGACGCATAAAACGTTCCCCAAGCTGCCATTTCCGGCCCGGTGTTGGTGAATCCACCGCATAGGGCGACGCCCGCGAAAGGTGGAGCGGCGTCGCTGGGATAGTGTATGGTCCCCGTGGTTGCCGCGTAGTTTGCGGTCTTGAAGGGGCCCTTGAGGATGGCGCCGTTGCCTGGGGCTGGGCCGTGGCAAAGGCAGTCTTTGTTCGGGCAACAATCGCCAGTGTTGGCGCTTGCTCCCGTTATTGGCGTACCTCCGACGGACGAGCTGCGCACGGTCTGCTGATTGCCACCGAGGCTAATCCCGGATAGCAGACTGCCTAAGGGCAGGACCCCTCCCGTGTGCTGTCCTCCAAGGTCAATCCGAGACGAAGAACCGCCGGAGGCCTTCGCACCACCCGTACTGTGTTGTGCACCACCAATGCCACTCCAGGGCGACAAACCTCCATTGGATTGAACGCCACTCGTGCTGTGTCGTCCTCCGATGCCAACAGGAACCGAAGTATTGCCGGTGAACGGAAGGCCATTCGTAGAGGATTGGGCGCTGTCGATCTGGAGGGAGGTTCGACTGCCACCGGTTGGCTGAGTCCCTTCATCGACCGATGCAGACCACGTTGTCGCGGTGCTGCCGCCCATGCTGCTCGGGTAGGGTCTCTCAACCTCGACGCCGTCAGCACATCCAAGAGCGAACGTCAGCACGATCACCAAGTGCAGATATCCTCTCATCACACAACCTCCAGAAAGCTGTAAGCCCCCTGATCTGGAAGAACCCGCCCCACTCAAGAGCAAGGACTACCGGTATTCAGGTGTGGGAATTCAGATCGGACGGTGAAGTCCGATTACCCCTGCCGCTGGCTATTCCTAACCAAGTGTCGGCATCGGTTGGTCTAGTGCATGGTTGGGCCCCGGTTTATGTAGGGCATTGGGCCAATTTTTAAACGGGGTTGAGCGCTGGAGCTAGACAAAATAGTCCATTGCTCTGAGAAATCTGACCGCGCCGGGACACTGTTGCCTTCGAGGTCTTCACTAGTGAGGGGCCTGGGAGCGAAGCAGACCTTCGTTCCGAATTCTTGCCGTCAAAGGTTCAAACGGCAGCAAGTCGTCCCAATCGGAATGCTGTGCTCGCAAGGGTATTCATTGATTGAAACGCGCCAGACTCTCTCCCAAATCGAGTTCCGCGGAGCCATGTTCGCTATGAATGAGAACACGCCTATATGCATCGCGAAAAGGTACACCCTCTATGATGCGATAGCGGTCGGAGGCATGGCCACCGTACACCTCGGCAGGTTACACGGTGCCGCCGGATTCTTTCGAACGGTAGCCATCAAACGTCTGCACCCCGATTACGCGCGCGATCCGGAGTTCGTCTCGATGTTCGTGGATGAGGCACGGCTAACTTCTCGCATACACCATCCTAACGTGATCCATACGCTCGATGTGGTAACCCAGAACAACGAGCTATTCTTAGTAATGGAGTACGTGCCGGGAGAGGCATTGGCAAACCTGATGCGACTTGCCAGCACACAGCGTGAGCGCGTACCGCACCGGGTTGCAGCGACAATCATGTTGGACGTCCTGGCAGGCTTGCACGCCGCTCATGAGTCAGTCGATGAGAACGGGCGTAGTCTCGAATTGGTGCACCGAGACGTGTCGCCACAAAACATCCAGGTCGGACTGGAGGGGTTGTCGCGAATACTCGATTTTGGCGTGGCTAAGTCCACAGGTTGTTTGCATGACACGCACATGGGAGTCGCCAAAGGCAAGTTGCCTTACATGGCGCCCGAGCAAATTGATGATGCCGTCGTGTCACGACAGGCGGATGTTTTCGGAGCGAGCGTGGTTCTATGGGAATTGCTGACAGGCAGCCGGCTATTTCGCGCAAAGACCGCGGCCCAAGTCATTGCCAAAGTGATGACTGGCAAGATAGACCCCCCAAGCAGTCTGGTTCCACAGCTTCCGCCAGCGTACGACAAGATAGTTTTGAGGGGTTTGGAACGTAATCCTGATCTCCGATATGGCTCCGCTCTGGCTATGGCCAAGGATCTAGAAGCGTGTTGCGGCGGAGCGGATCGAGCGGCGGTCGCCGCTTGGATCCATAACCTGGCTGGTCAGCTGCTGAAACGGCGCTCCGCCGAGGTCGCTCGGGTCGAACGCGATTCCGGGGTTAACCGTTTGGCAGATCTTCGGGCTGTGATCGAGAGGTTTTCCGCCACACGCCCCAGCCGCATCGGCATTCACAGCGAGCCATACAGCACCTCTGACCTCGAGAGTACACGTCCGTCAGCTGAAGTGCGTGTCGCAACGTCGACGTCCCGGTCTAGCGCTCGTATCTTGCACAAAGGCACCGCCAGTGCCATCGGGACGTTGGGAGTCGTACTCGCGGTGAGTCTGCTCTTCGCGTTCAATCGAGCCCCTGCGGAGACGAACGCGATTGACTCGGAATCGCCGGCACCAGTGGCAATGGCAGCTCAATTGGCCCCTGCCGCTGCGCCCGACCAGCAAGACTTCCCTTTGCCTATCGAGCATTCGGAGACCGACGCGAATTCGTCTCAAGATGGGTCCGATCTCGAATCCACACTTCCAGCGAAGACCAACCTCCACCATCCTTCGATGCGCACAGAGCCGTCGAAGCCCTCAGCGTCCAAAGTACTCTCCCCTTTTCGAAACCTAGGAGGACGACTGTGATGAACTTTCGGTTCACCATGACGGCACTTGCATTGCTGCTGACGAGCTTTGCAGCTCGAGAGGCAAAGCCGGCCGCACAGGGGTCGCAGCTGCCAAACGACGAACTGGGAATGCAAGAACGCGCTCTCGCGGAGGCTCTGTTCCAAGAAGGCAAGCGGTTGGGCGAAGAGGGTCGAATTGCGGAGGCGTGCGCCAAGTTCGAGGAAAGCGAGCGACTCGAATCCGCGCCAGGAACATTGATCCACTTGGGGGCTTGCTACGCAGAAGCCGGTAAGACGGCTAGCGCCTGGGCTGCGTTTCTTGCAGTCGCAGAGCTTGCGGAACGCGCCCACGATAGCGCTCGAGAAGCGCTTGCGCGTCGCCTCGCCGGTGAGGTGGAGCCGAGGCTTTCCCTCCTAGCGCTTTCGGTTAGGCAACCTGCGCGCGGTATGACTATCCACGTCGATGGCCACTCGCTCGGAAATGGAGGGCTGAACACTGCTCTGCCAATGGATCCCGGAGAACATCTAGTTGAGGTGACTGCGCCCGGCAGGCTTACGTGGGCGAAGAGGATCGAGATCGAGCCCGGATCCGCGCGCAAAGCGATCGATGTCCCACCGCTGAAGGAGGCGACTGCACCGTCAGATACAGTGCCCAAGCGTCACCTCTCCCTTAGCCCACGGCCCACGATGACCGTGGCCCCCGAGAGTCAATTGAGCAAAGTAGGGCTCGCTGCCTTCGGGGTCGGTGTGCTTGGTCTGGCCTTTGGTAGCTACTATGGGATGCGCGCCATTGGCCAGAATAAGGATGCGGATCAGTACTGCTCGGGTCGTCTGTGTACCCAGCAAGGCATCGAGGGGCACAATCGAGCCAACGTGTCGGCCTGGTTGGCTGACGCGGGCTTCGCGATTGGCGTTGTTGGTCTTGCTGGTGGCGCCTATCTGACTCTTTCAAGCCGCGTTGCCCGCCCTGGCCAAGGTGCGTTGTGGATTCAGGGAGGCTCAGGCCGCATTGGAGTAGGGGGCACGTTTTGAAAGGCATTCAACAGATGGCGAGATGCGCGGCCTTGGTGAGTCGTAGCGGATCACATTCGTGGGGTGACGCGCGTCTCGCTGTGATCAGTCTCCTCTTCAGTGCAACCAACGCCTGTCAACTGGCCTTAGGAGTCGAAGATCACGAGCTATGGGAACCTACGGTTGCGCAGGGCGGAGCGATTGGCGGGAGCAAGAGCACGTCCGAGGAAGGCGGTAGCGCGGGGACAGGCTCCTGCGGAGCAAACCCGCAGGTAAGACCTTCGCCTTCCGCCGCTGCTGGTAGAGGTGCCGTTATCACTGCTGGCTCTTGCTGCCGCAATGCCGAAGGCGATACGACACGAGCAGGCGCACCATCAATTGCCGGCAGCTCTTCGTTGGGTGGTCAGGCCGAGTCAAACGGGGGTCGCCCCGGGTCACGCGATGCGACAATGCCGGGAGGAGGCGCAAGTTATAGCGTGCCGCTCGGTACTATCGGCGTTGGTGGGGCAGGAGATCTTGGTGCTGCGCCCGCGGACGCTGACTGCGACGTATCCGGGCTAGGGGCCATGCTTAGGCACCGGTACAGCTTCGATGGGTTGGGAACCGATAGCCTAGACTCAATTGGCACGGCTATTGGCACTATCATCGGGACCCGACTGCTTGGGCGCGGCGTCATCGAGCTTACCGGGGCCAACTACGCAAGCCTTCCGGATGGCATTCTGTCGAGACTAACGAATGCCACCATCGAGACTTGGATTGTTTGGCGCGGCGCGAGTGCCGGCCAGCGCATTTTCGATTTTGGCGATGCCGGTCGCGTTCCCGAGGGACTCCAGGGATTCGGCCATACCTATCTGGCCTTGACGACTCAAGCCGACGGTGCCTCGCAAGCATTGCGCGCCATCTATTCGCTGGGTGGCTCGAGCGCAGAAATCGTGGTGGATGGCTTGAGTGCTCTAGAAAGGAACGTGCTAACCCAAGTCGCGGTTGTGTTCGATCATTCAAACGGCGCGATGCATCTGTATCGTAACGGAATGCGTGAGGGCTCAGTCGCGATCTCGGAACAACTTTCGTCGATCAACGATAGGAACAACTGGCTGGGACGTTCTCAGTTCAGTCGAACTTCCGACTTCGAAGGATCCATTGATGAGTTTCGCATCTACGCTGCGGCGCTGGATGGCTGTCAGTTGCGGTTGAGCTATGCATTAGGTCCACAAGCACTTCTGAAGTGATGAGCGTGCGAACGTCGCCCGGGGGTCGCAGCGCGAGGCAGCAGCGTGCGAAGGTACCGGGTTTTCCACAATCGTTGTTCGAGGTCGTCAGACTGCCGTTTCCCAGAACCCCCAACATCGTTGAGAGGTGCCATATTGGAGTAGACGCAGTCCATCGCCGCGCATGGAATTCGGGTCCAGCTCGTCGGAAGGCTCGCCCGGTTGGGTTGAGGAGCGCGTGGGATTCCACACACACACCGTAGCCTAAGCGCGAATTCAGGAGCTTATCAAGTCGCCCCAACTGGTGGCACGGCTTGAACCTGGCCCGGTACAAGCCTATAGTTCGCACTTGCGACGAACCTATGACATGGGCGCCTACTGAACTGCGCTGCTTCAGCTGTGGAGTTGCATTCCTTTTACCCCAAGCGTTCTGCGCCTGTGCTCCGGAAATGGGGATCCTTGGTGGACAGCGCGGGGCTCAGGCGGGCAACACTGGATCCAACGCCAACGCCAAGTCTGGAGCGGCGGGCTCGAGCGCCGAGGTGGGTGGCACGGCCAAGGGCAGTGGGGGCGTGAGTAGCGCACCTGTCAGTCACACCTTCACGGGTGGTAACGGGGGCGTGAGCGACACTTTCGCCAGCGGAACTGCGGCCGCAGGTAATGGCGGAGTGAGCGGAACATCCGACGGTGGCGCGGCCGGCGAGACCGGTATTATTTGCACCCCTACCTGCATAAATCCCCATGGATTTACTAGCTGCGCGAGTGGAGGGTGTGTGCCAGCTTGCAGTAGCGGTTACGACGACTGCGATGGCACACCCGAGAACGGGTGCGAAACGGATCTCTCGTCTGATCCCAACCACTGCGGCAAGTGCTTCAACGTTTGCCCTGCAGGCGAAGGCACGGCAGCGTGCAACACGGGCAAGTGCAGCGTTGCGTGTGACATGAGCGGCACCTTTGCACTGATGATCAGTGCGCCGGTAACTTGGTCGTCGGCGAACACGTACGTATCTCCTGGTAGTGGCACCTTCACTTTTTGGCTCAGGCTTAAGGGCACACAGGTCGGCAGCAGCGTCAACGGTCTCGTCACTGAGTGTGGCCGCATTACTCCGGCATTTCGGATTTCGCTGGTCAACGAACCCTGCCTGTTCAACTTGCCCGATTCGCTCTTCGAAGATGAAGTCCTACCCACCGTTGCGGCGACCGTCTCCTTGGGTGGCTCTTCTCCCAGCTCTTCTTTAACATTGTCCACTATCGCGCTCCTAATGGGCACGGAAATGGCTGACCCGCTTGCTGGCAGTTGGCCCGAAGAAGCGTCCGGAATTATCTCCCTCGATATGGACGGAGACGGACATCCCGGCGTGACTGCCACCTACGAAGATGCTTCACCGTACTACTACCCGCATACTGCTGCGACACTCAATTCCGCTAGAGCGGCTCGTGCGTACGTCGCGATGCGTCTCCGGTTTTCACTCGATGGAGCATTGACGAGTTGTGCCGAGTCATCCGGCAGTGCCAGCGTGACGTCGGTGGACTCGCGAATCATTGGTTGCCAGTTGCAATCCGGAGCTGAATGTTCAAACAGCCAAGCTAACTTCTTAGACGGGAACGCGATCGACTACTACGTCTTCAACGCGGCGACCTATACACTGACCAAGGTTGCTGACGACGCAACATGCGCAGATGTTCGCGCCGCATTTTAGCACCCGCTCTCGATTTCATGGCTTGGGGTCACTACTTCCCTGAACGGGGATCGCCGCCTCAACGCGGCTGCGGTACGGAGAAGCCGGAAATCGACTCAAGAAAACTTTCGAGCGCGCACGCGCTTCGTCGGCTCGCCCAAGTCGCGCCAACGCCTCAATCGCGATGGTTTCGCGCTCCTGATCGAGCATTCCACGAGAGAATCGCCGGGCGTGCGATTCGGCCAATACCAGGGCGCTCGCTGGACTGCTCGGCAGTTTCTCGCGCGCCGCCTGTAACACCCGAAACTCCTCTGGATCGGGCATTGCCGCCATAGGCGTTGCCGAAGAAGCTGCGCCACGACGAGCAGCTGCTCGCCGGCTTGCTGGAGCCCATGTCTCTTTGGGCCGCGGAGTCGAGCCACTATCCACCAAGCTCTGCGAAGGATCCTGCCCGTGCAGCTCTGACGATGTGATTGAATCTGCAACCTGAGCTTGGGACTCCACACCCACCGGACGAGCGTCGCTGCCCTGATCGTGAGCAGATCGATCACCTACAGTCAATCGTGGGCTGGACACACGCGGTTGGGACGTCGATTCGCGAGTTTCGTCTCCATGCAAAAAGGACCATCCGGCAACTCCCAACGCAGAGGTCGATATCGCCAAGACCACCGTGGCGAAGAACTTCCCTGTACCCGCAAACAGCCCCAAGGCACCGCTCGGGGCAGCAGCCTGTGGCAAGAGTTGGTTAGCGAGAAAGAGACCGGACTGAAATGATTCCCCAAGGGAACCCGCGACATGAATGAGCTGTTCGATTTCGGCCGCCGACGGCCCATCTCCCCGAGCGCTCTGCAATAGCTTGTGAAGGTTGGGCGGGGTGTCCGCCAATTCGAGCAGACGGGGAGGATCTACGCTGCGGGTCATCCTGCCTCCATGGTACCCAGTCGGCGAGAGGCTGCGAGGACACGCTTCTTTGCCGATTTGTGACGAGAGTAGGCGGTCTGCAGGGGACACTTCAGCGCATCGGCGACCTCACGCATGCTCAGCTGTTCGAGTTCATACAAGACGAATACCGCCCGCTGTGCTTCGTCCAACTCATCTAGGAGCGCATTCAGAACACGTCGCGATTCCACTCGTCCAACATCAGATTCCTGTGATGCGACGGACGCGGCTTCAGGAATTGACTCCACCAGTGATTCGACGTTGCCTCTCTTGGCACGCCGACGATATGCGTACGCCACATTGACGCAGATCCCATACAGCCCGGTGCGAAGTGAGGAACGTCCCTCAAAATCTCCCAGCC
This sequence comes from Myxococcales bacterium, assembly GCA_050263495.1. Lineage (GTDB taxonomy): Bacteria > Myxococcota_A > Polyangia > Polyangiales > Polyangiaceae > FEN-1139. The sequence continues at coordinate 8,470 of JBLNFG010000691.1, forward strand.
GGCGCAATGCTACAAGAAGGACGTCTTGAGCAGCGTCCATCAGCACGCCTCCAGGAACGCCGAGGTAGCGCAAGGTGTGCGGAACGAACCGAACGCCTTCCTCCGCCACTTGGCGGGCGCTGAACTCCGGCTGCTGTGCGCGTGTTGACGACAGCTCTTCCACACCTTGATCGGGCATTAGCTCGTTAACCTGCTGGGTCGTAGGAAGCACTTTCATGTGGGTCCTGCCGGGACAAACGCGGACGCAGCGCGGAACCATGACCCCGAAAACCCGGGTGTTGGCACCTCTACATCGGCGCGAGTGGTTCGATTGAGTGCAGGATATTGCGCCCTAACCAATCCACCCTGGAATACATCGAGATATGCCTCTCAGTGTTCTGTTCGCGGAATCGCCAAGCCACTCCAGTGAGTGTACGAGCGGCGGCTAATTTACGACTCGAACCATAGTCCATGCTCGCCAATTGAACCGGCCGAACTTGTTTCTCCACTGAAGGTCAGCAAGGGAGCGATCACGCAGCCTCCATGTGTCTAGGGTGATCTCAGGCTCGACTCAATAGGGGCAACCCAGACCACGAACACGAACACGAACACGAACATGCAGTGACGCTAGGTGTGAATTCCGTCAATCAGACCTGAGGTCAACGACCCGCGCTGCCTAGAACGCGGAACAGTTTGAAATCCCTACTGCAAGCGCCGATCCTCTCGCTGCGCAGGGCGGCCTCGTCGCTACGCTCCTCAAAGTAGTGATGCTGCCCCCATCCGCACGCGCGCGCGCTGCGCGCGACGCCCGGTCGACTTTCTCCCAAAGCCATGTGCACTGCCGCCTGCGGCGCATGCCCAGCTTCGCTGGTCACC
>JBLNFG010000692.1:0-6260 GCA_050263495.1 Myxococcales bacterium
GGCTGTGGAGGTTCCTCGCGCCTGCCCGTTGATCCGAACGGGGCTGGCATCGTTTGCGTGCACGCCTGGAGTGCGGCGGGCCGGTAGTGATTCTTGGTGGCTCGGCATTGCTGATTGCAAAGTGTAGAGCACACGCCGACGCCACTGCTCCCACTGATTAATAAGTGCGGTTGTTGGAGAAAGTAGGCAATTGAGGCGGTCGGAAGCTCCTGAGTCAAGTTCAGTCGAGCTTCGACCGGGACGCGTTGAACTGGCCACGGAATGCGAGTCGTCCCTGGCCGGCGAATTGTGAGCGTTCCGTGGGCGCTGGCGCAACTGGCGTTCCGGCCATGATGTCGCGGCTCCGTGCTGTAAGTCTGTTCCGTAAAGCGCCTACCTGGGAAGCTCCGGAGGTGAGTCCGCTGATCAGTGGTTTAGCTCCCCGTCGGTTCCGGTGTAAACTCCTCCAATTCTGTGCTGCGGGTGCCCGTGAGTGGGCTTGACCCGCGTGAGCGTCTACGAGGAACTATTATCGAGCGAGGAAGGAGGAGCTCTTGGTCGTTGCCGCGCAGGTTTGCTGGACTCGTCACCTCATTTCACTAGCCCGAACCTCGCCTACTCGCTGCGGGACGACGGCGGCCCGACGGATGCTGGTCCAAATCCTCATCTCGCTTATTGGCTGCGGGACCACGCTGGCCCGAATCCTTACCTACCCTAAAGTATGGCGGCCCAGCGGTTCGTTGCACATGGGAGCGCAAAGGATTAGGCGGTTAGCTGCCGTCGGTCACTCTTGGTCATTCTTAGTACAGAACTACATCGGGGATAATGATCTCAACCCAGGCGACGTTTTCGAGCCGCTCCAAGGAGCCACCGCGATGACACCAGCCAGCTACGCTCTAGTCCGTGGTGGCGCAGTCATCCCCAAAAACAAAGGCCGTGGTTCGGGTGGCTGTTGGGACTCAGTAATGGAAAGGTACGCGATTTGATGCACAGCGTTAATCCCTCTCCTGTCAAAGAACTCATCCCCGCGCGACTCGGGCGTTACGAAATTGTGCAAAAGCTCAGTGCCGGGGGGATGGCGGATATCTATCTTGCGCATCAAGCCGGTCCGTTCTCCGCCGACAAACTCCTCGTCGTCAAACAGTTGCGTGCGGGCGCGGCTGACAATGAACAATTTGTGCAGATGTTTGCTGATGAGTCGCGAATCGCGGTGCGACTCAATCACCCGAATGTCGTGCAGACCTACGAAGCCGTGGCGGACGATGACGAGTATTTTCTCGTTATGGAGTACCTCGACGGCAAGTCGCTGCATCAGATATTGACGCGAGTTACCCGGGAGAAGATGCCGCTTGGCTTGCATCTGTGGATTCTGACGCAGGTCTTGACCGGGCTGCACTACGCGCACGAACTCAAGGAGTTCGACGGAACGCCTCTGGGCATCGTGCATCGGGACGTAAGCCCCTCGAACGTGTTCGTGACTCACGAGGGTGGCGTGAAGCTACTCGACTTCGGTATTGCAAAGGCGGTGGGTGCAATCACTGCTACGCGCGAAGGGATCATCAAAGGAAAGCTTGGCTATGCCGCTCCCGAGCAGTGCCTGTGTGGAGAAACGGATCGACGGACTGACTTATTTGCCGTCGGAGTCATGCTGTGGGAGGCGATAGCGGGATGCAAGCGACCATCGGGCGAGACCGAAGCAAGCACCTACCAAGCCCGCATTCAAGGCACGGAGATGCGCATCGAGCAGGCCGCACCAAACACCCCAGCGCCGCTCGTGAACATTTGTAACCGCGCTCTCGCGCGCTATCCGGAAAAGCGCTTTCAGACTGCACTCGAGTTCCGCCAAGCCATTGAGCGGTATCTGCAATCTATCAAGTGGGGTGACGGCACGGAGTTGCTGCGCTCGTTCATGCATCAGCACTTCTCCAATGATATTGTCGAAATGCGGCGCTGTATCGACGAACATTTGGGGCGATCGCGTTCGAACGAAGCTCGCCTGGTTGCCTCCATTGGTCCGACGAGCGTCACGCGCCAGCAAGATCTCGTCGGGAGCGCCGGGCTGGAGCGAGCTGAGACGCCAATGTTGCTCACGTCGCGCATCGCTCGGCACCTCCGACGTCCAATCGTCATTGTCGGTGTCAGTGGCGGCGTGCTTCTCACGCTCGTTCTGGCGTCATGGCTGAGCAACAGCAGGCCTGACGCGACGGCATCGCCGGCGGCGAGCAACATTGCCGCGGCGGCCAATGCTGCCGTTGCGCCTCCGGTGGTCACTGTTCCCGCCGGGCAGATCTCAGTATCATTGGCGGCCGAGCCTGCCTCTGCCGAATTGCGTCTCGACGGAAGGCGGATCTCCAACCCGTACCGTGCTGCCCACGGTCGCGACCAGGCGCAGCATCATCTGACCGCTTCGCTTGCCGGCTTTGAAACGTTGGAAAAGGACCTCTCCTTCGACCAGGATATTTACCTTACGGTGACACTCGACGCGTACAATCGCTGGCGTAAGGCTGCCGCAGCCCAACGTGCGCCACTGAGCAGTCCCGCGCGACCGGCAAGCCGTCAGGAGCCTAAAGCGGAGACCGCGCCCGCGGCTCCCGCGGCAGCAGCGGCTGCCGCCAAGCCGGGTGACAGCCTGCTGCGAAGCAAAAAGTCCTCTCGCGACGTGGATGATTCGAACCCCTACAAACGGTGAGGTTGAGAGCTCGAACGCGCGCGCCGAAGCCCTCAATTGGGGTGGGGAACTATGATACCCACGGGCTGTCGCCTTTGACTTGGATGGTCTTGACGGCGCGGGTACGACCCTCGACGGTCACACAACCGCCTATCGAGGCCCTTGACCCGAAGTGCTTCAGAATGGCAATGTCGCGGGTCAGTATGGCTGCGTGGCTTAGATTCCATTACTGGTCTTTGCAAACGTGAGATTGCGTGGGTCCTGCCTATGTATCATCGTGGGTGCGCCGTGAAATTTGACGAAGTTCGGAGTCGTGACAATGGACGTGGCCACAGCCATGTCTCGCCGCAACACGGATCGTCCTTTATGGGAGTATTTGACATGAAGCAGATACGGATTTCACTGCAGTGCCTTGGCCTCGCGCTGCTGTGTTTGCAGGCCAATGTTGGCTGCAGTCAGCTCGTGGATGCAGATCGTCAGCAGTGCTCGACCAACAAGGACTGCCAGGATCGTGGCGACGAGTTTGCCGGGGCGGTGTGCATCAACGCCGTGTGCGAGCGCGACCCAAAGTGGACCTGTGCTGACAATGTTTTATCGATCCCGGCGCAAGCGCCTCTTCAGGCAACCTTCAGCATCCTCAGCATATTCGACTTCGGCCCGATGCCTGGTGTGCATGGGACTGTCTGTGGAAACCTCGACCTCGCATGCCTGGCGCCGTTGGGGCAGGGAGACAGCGACGCGAGCGGGAATTTGCTCCTCGACCTGCCTCAAGCCTTCACCGGTTACATCAAATTGGACAGCGACGCCATCGAACCGATGCTGTTCTTCCCCAGGCTTCCAATTAAGGAGGGGGATGCGGCACAGATGGCTTTCTTGAGCCCGAAGGGCGCGAAGCAGTCGTTGGCCACTCAGCTTGGTGACGTCGTGGATAACACTCGTGGTCTCGCCGTTTTTCTGCTCTACGATTGCCTGCAGGTCGCCGCGGCTGGCGTTAGCGTGGAACTCTTGGGCGCGACGGCGGGCTCACACCTCTATTACGCCTTCAACGGGACACCATCCACCACCGCAACGACGATGGACGACACTGGCATGGTCGGGATCCTGAATGCAATTCCGGGCACGCTCGGTATCAGGTTCAAGCGCGGTGATAAGACGATTGCTCAAACTAGTGTGTTGGTCCGCGAGGGTTACATGTCGTACCGAGCAGTGTACGTCGGAGACCCCGTCCCAGCAGGCTTTCAGCAGTAGCCTTTAGGCGTGATCCTGCAAAGACACCACCCTTTGGAAATACCCGATTCTCAGTCACTGGAGCCCGACAAATAATGAAATTTACAATAACGGCCCTGTTCACAATTGGCGTCGCGGTGGTGGCTCCGCATTCTGTCGCCGAACAGACCTCAGGGGCAACCGCGTCATCTGCAGTGGTAGACGAAGCCGGCAAGCGCTTTCAGAATGGAGTGAGTCTGTATCGGGACGGCAGCTTCGACGCAGCGTTGGCGGAGTTCAGTCGAGCCTACGAGCTCCAACCAGATTATCGCGTGCTCTACAATATTGGTCAGGTGCAGGCTGAGCGGAGCGATTATGTAGCTGCCGTGACCGTCTTTCGGCGGTACCTCGAGGAAGGCGCAAGCGACATACCGCGGCAACGGCGATCGGACGTAGAGAGTGAGATTGCCCGTCTCGAAGCGCGGGTCGCAACGCTGCAGATCGAGGCCAACGCGCCTGGCGCCGAGGTATGGGTCGACGGCATGAGCCAGGGCAAGCTGCCCCGAGAGAAGGTCCTGGTTAATGCTGGGATTCGGCGCATTGCTGTCAAGAAGGTTGGGTTCAAACCCGCCGAAGAGACACTGACACTAACGGGTGGAGAGACCAGGAAGCTGAGGGTCTCCCTCGAGGCGGAAACCGCGAGCGAAACTGCCGCTCCGCCACCTCGCAGTTCATCCGCGTCCATGGTGGCCGCGATAAACGCCGTGCCTTCGAGTGAGCCTGAGGCGACTTCCACAAATGTTGGCTTCTGGGTCTCCCTGGCCGTCACGGGAATTGCCACGGGTGGTACCGTGGCCTTCGCGGTTCTCACGAAGAAGGCGAACGATGACTACGACAAGGAGCTGCAGACATTCCCTGGGTCTGCGTCGCGACTCAGTGACGCGCGGGACACTCTGAAGCGCGACGCCCTTATTACCGACATTTGTGGCGGGGTGGCTGTGCTCGGCCTTGGCACGACCATCTTCTTCGCCGCCGTTGGTGGAAGCAAGCAAACACATACAACGAAATCCGGGGACCTGAGCCTGCACACCGGGCCTTCTGGCTTGGGTTGGCAAGTCTACGGAAAATTCTAGAACGCCGAACGGTTTGATTCACGCAACGAAAGCGCGACTCGAGGTTTACGGAGTCCAGCGAACTGGGCGACGTACATCGAGAACCACGGTCCTCGTTCTGCGAGGCGCGCCGCAGGCGCAGTGAAGGCGGCCTGTCAACATGGCTTTGGGCGTGAGTCGACCGGGCGTCGAGCGTAGCGTGCGTCCGGGCGGATGTGGGCACCATTGATGCTTGGAGGAGCGCAGCGACGAGGCCGTCTGGAGTAGAGAGACTCGTCGCTTGTAGCTGTAGAGTTTCGAGCCGTTTGGCGCTTTAGACTCGAGAGCAGATCAATTGGGCGCATCATTGGTCCGCTCTCTAGCGGGAGCGACAGGGGTCCAGACGGCGTGGTACCTTGGCGGGTTGATCCACGCCACCGAACGAGCCTGACGGTTCAACACAATCTTTTAGGCTATGCGGAAGCCAGTGATTCCGCGACGACGTAGCCCCAGGTGAGGCAGCGACCGTGCGAGCAGCCGGGAATATTGATCGGGTAGTCGTTGGCAAACACGCCGCCAGCGACGTTGCCGACCGCATACAAGCCGGGGATCGCGTTCCCGTCTGCATCCAATACGCCCAATGCCGTGTTCGTGGTCAGACCTCCGACAACTGCGAGGAGTCCTGGCCCAACCTTCATGGCGATGAACGGAGGGTCGGCGATTTTGCCGAGAAAGAGCGGGTCTTTGTAGAAGTCGGGATCCGCCCCAGCGTCGACGAGCGAGTTGTAGCGTGCGACTTCAGCAGCCATGGTTGCCGCATCGACTCGGATCTCTGCCGCGAGCTGGGCAAGGTCATTTGCCTGCACGGCATTGCCGCTCTTCAGATCATTCTGCATCTGCCACTGCGCTGTGGCGTCATCGAACGGGTCGGGATAGAACCTGAACTGGTCCCAGAACATTCCTCCACCCTTCGGGAGGCCAGCTTTGATTTGCGCGAGCCAGTTGGCATCGCAAATTGCCCACGCGTAACCACCTGGCTGGTTCATAATCGCCAGCGATTTGCCTTGAACCCACGTTGACTCGTTCATGAAGCGACGCCCTTTGGTGTTCAGGAACAGGAACGCCGCATGGAAGTACGCATTCACCTGCGGGTGAATCATGGGTGGTAGTGGCCCAGTCTGCATTTGGCCACCTACCCACAGTCCCATCTTGTGGCCGTCACCAGTATTGGCTCCGATAGGGGTGTAGAGCTTGCCCAGGGCCTTGTTTGCGATGGGACAGTAGTAGTCGAGCATTTCCTGGTCGCCCGCGATATC
>JBLNFG010000693.1:0-2647 GCA_050263495.1 Myxococcales bacterium
CGCAGGCTTGGGGTGCATCCAATGGCTTGCGATGGAAAGGAATGATGCATGATTTTGCGCAGAAAACTCACTCTATTGTCCCCAATACCGCTGCTACTAGGGCTCACGCTAGCTTGCGAGAGCGCGACGGATCCCACAGATGGATCGGCAAGCTCGGCGGACGGGACAAGCGACAGCGCGACCTCGGACACGGATCGTTCGAGTGCCACCTCCGGAACCAAAACCGGTAGCTCGTCGAACTCGAATACTGACAACGAGGATACGCAGGACGAGCAGTCAGAGTCGAGTGCTTCGTCTTCCGTCGGTGGAGCTCGTACCGCCACGACCCGTGCAAGTACCAACAGCGCCCAAGGCGGAGCGGGCAGCACGACGGCTCGCACCACGTCCACCAAGGCGACGGGCAGCACCAGCAGCACGACTGGCAGCACCAGTACCGGCACAACCAGCACGAAGACCACCGGGACAACGGGCACCTCAAGCACCGGCACAACCACGACCGGCACAACCGGCACGAAGACCACAGGGACGACGGGTTCGTCGAGCACTAGCACAACCACGACCGGCACAACCGGCACGAAGACCACCGGCACCACCGGAACGGGCTCGACCGGCACCACGACCACGGGCACTGGTTCTGGCTCGACCGGTTCGAAGACGGGTGGATCCACATCGACGAGCACTGGCGGCGGAACCACTGTTGCAACGGGAACGGCAGGCCCTCGCGTTGACAACCCATATGAGGGTGTGAAGGGCTACATCAACCCGGAGTGGAAGGCCAAGGCCGATGCGGAGCCGGGTGGCGACAAGGTTTCGAATTCCCCTACCGGTGTGTGGATGGACCGCATTGCGGCGATTGACGGAACGGGTTCCAGCGCCAGCATGGGGATGCGCGATCACTTGGAAGAAGCATTGGCGCAAGGCGCGGGCTACATCCAATTCGTAATCTACAACCTTCCGGGACGAGACTGTGCTGCCCTCTCATCCAACGGTGAGCTCAAGGCGGACGAAATCGATCGCTATAAGACCGAGTACATCGACGTAATCGCCGAAATTGAGAGGGATCCCAAATATTCCTCGCTTCGTATCATCAACATCATCGAGATCGACTCACTGCCGAATCTAGTCACTAACACGGGTAGTTCGAAGACCGCGACCCCGCAGTGCGACACGATGAAGTCGAACGGCAACTACGAGAAGGGTGTCGCTTACGCCCTCGGTGAGTTGTACAAGGCCGGCAATACCTACAACTACATTGATGCGGGTCATCACGGATGGATTGGCTGGGAAACAAACTTCAACGACTCTGCCACGCTCTTTGCCAAGGTGGCTAAGAGTGCAGACGGTGGCGTCGACACCGTAACCGGGTTCATCACGAACACCGCCAACTATTCCGCGCTAGAAGAGCCGTTCATCAAGATCTCCGAGCAGACGCGTCTATCGAAGTGGATCGACTACAATCAGTACGTCGACGAGAAGTCCTTCGCGACGGCTTTCCGCACCAAACTAGTGTCGCTCGGCTTCAACTCGAACATCGGGATGTTGATTGACACTTCGCGTAATGGTTGGGGTGGGCCCGATCGACCGACGGCAGCCAGCACCGCTACTGATCCCGACAAGCAGATAGACGAGTCCAGGATCGACCGACGATTCCACCTAGGGAACTGGTGCAATCAGGCCGGCGCGGGTCTCGGCGAGCGTCCGAAAGTTGTCGGCTCAGGCGGCATTGATGCGTACGTGTGGATCAAGCCACCTGGCGAGTCCGATGGCGCCAGCCAATTCGTCGAGAACGATCAAGGCAAGGGCGTTGATGGCATGTGCGATCCAACGTATGGCGGCAACGCCCGTAACAATAACAACAAGAGTGGCGCTTTAGGCGACGCCCCGCTATCGGGCGCGTGGTTCTCAGCGCAATTCCAAGAACTAATGGCTAACGCTTACCCTCCACTGTAGCCGAGAAACAGCGTAGTTGCCCAGCGTGCGCCCGGTTCCGTGGTCCTACGGAGCCGGGCGCTTTTTTATTTGTGCGCAGTTCCGGGAGGAGAGCATGGTGAGCGCCTCGGGTCTGGCTTGGCATTTCCGTCGCGAAAAGATGTTCGGCGCTCTGGCCATCATTCGCCATCTTCTCGCCTGGCGTACCTCGAGGCGCAGGACGGCGTCGGTTTGGTCGATATTCGTGACATAGAGCCACGACAGAGGAAGCCATCAGCGATGCCGGCGCAGCCAACGTCCTTTGCCGAGTGGTGCACCCGAAATGCTCAGAAGTGCGTCATTTCTTGCTTTTCTTGGGTTAGTTCATGCAATCGCGGCCACGGCCACTGGCGCTGATCCGACACGTCGTCCCAGGGTCCGTCAAATCGCGCGATCACTCGCCTTCGCCGAATCAGGCGTCTGCGCCCAGGAACGAATACTTCACGCACGAAGGCTCAGGTAAGTGGAACGGAAATCTCATTTAAAAGTCTTCTCTCTCTCGCGCTGCGACCGTTGACAGGGATCGGCAATGGCGAAGCGAGACGAGCATCTCGCGATACTGATTCGAGCATTGGGCCGAGCCGATGGGCCCGGTCCAGCGATTAGTTCTGTCGAGAAACAGGTGGGAGATCCGATGAAGAGTGCGTTCTTCACATTGGCAGTGTTCGTGGCCGCATTG
>JBLNFG010000694.1:0-3681 GCA_050263495.1 Myxococcales bacterium
ATGAATCCGGAGTAGTTCGACAAATCGCCTGCCACGACGAGCACATCGAACGGACCCGACACAAGTTCGTTGATGAGCGTGATCCCACGGTCGGCATGGAATGCGAAGTGCAGATCCGAGACGATTCGAAGTTTCATCGCTGAATGACCGTGCCTGAACGGTGTCCCGTTGACGGAACGTGACGCTAGCACGGCACCGCTCCGCTGGTTTCGCGCCGAACCAAACAAATCCGATTGAACGGCTAATGGATCGGCTTACTCCAACCCTGCCAGCACTTCCTGCCCACCACCGCACTCGCTCCGCCTTGCCAGCACTTCCTGCCCACCACCGCACTCGCTCCGCCCTGCCAGCACTTCCTGCCCACCACCGCACTCGCTCCGCGAGTGCTTGCTCCTCCCAAATTCGTGCTCGCTCAAGCTGCGCGCGAATGGGAGGAGCCACGGAGGGCGCGCGTTACTAGAGCGCCAATCAGTTTGAACCCCCTACTCCAAGCGCCGATCCTCTCGCTACGCGAGGCGGTCTCGTCGCTGCGCTCCTCAGATTACGTCAGTAGTCTTGCGGTGTTCACTTGCCGCCTGCGGCGCATGCCCAGCTTCGCTGGTCACCGTGGCGTCCCGTTCACTTGCCGCCTGCAGCGCATGCCCAGGTTCGCTGGTCACCGTGGCCCTGCGCCGAATTCTCCACTGCGTGGACAAATTCTGCTTCGGGTCGCTTCGGTTTCACTGCGCTACGCGCTCCTTCGCTAGGCGAGAACCCAGCCCGTGTCCCACCGATAGGTGCCGCTGAATCCGAACATTCTCGCGTTATTGGCGCGTGCAGCGGAGAGGGCACACGGTGCTCTCAGTGATACAACGCTGAGACTATGTGGAACCGTGATAGACTGTCGCCGCCCCTATGTCGCTTCCGTCGCGTCCGCAAGCCATTGACAGCCGCCCGTTGGACGCTGCGTTTCGCAGCCTCCCAGGGTTTGCGTTCATAGCCACGCTAGATGGGAAGCTCGTGCACTGGAACCGAGGCTGTGAAGAGGTCCTTGGTTGGACCGACGACGCAATGATCGCCTTACGCCTGATTGACTTGGTCGCGCCGAAGGATCGCGATTGGGTCGGGGCGCTGCAGGATCGCACAACAGATTTGCAGGAAGCCACGCGCGAGCTCGACGTCCTCACTCGCGACGGCCGCTCTGTTTCGATCAGCGTCGCCACGTCACTGCTCGACGTAGACGGGTGTCTGCACATTTTGGGGATCGGAACCGAAGTTGCTGAACACGTTGCAGTCGAAACCAGCGCTCCGGAAAGCGAAACCACGTATCGAGAGATCTTCAATGCTACGAGTGAGGCGATTTTCCTGCACGACGCGCTAGGAGTCGTCATCGACGCGAACGAGCGCGCCTGCGTCATGTACGGGTGTTCCAGAGAGGACATCATCCGTTCGAGCCCCGAGCGATTCAGCGCTAATAGCGGTGATGCCTGTGCACAGGAAGCGTATCAACGCCTAGAGCGCTGTCACAACGGCGAACCCCAGGTCTTTCGGTGGCACTGCCGGAAGCTGAACGGTGAGACCTTTTGGGCCGAGGTGTCTCTGCGTGCAACCAAGATAGTCGGGCAGCGGCGCGTGATTGCCACCGTGCGTGACATCACCGAACGGCTAAGAAGTGAGGCGGAACTGCATGAGAAGGAGCGCAGGCTCGCGCTGGCAGTTTCGGCAACCCAAGATGCAATCTGGGAAGAAAACGTCCGGACCGGCGAGTCTTACTACAGTCGACGCTGGTTCGAGATGCTCGGGTATCCCGAACAGGACACTCGCATGGACCGGGAGCGTGTGCGATCACTCTGCCATCCAGACGACTACCAACAGATCCTGCGCGTGGTCGAAGCGGCGTTGCGTCCGGGATCCAGCGGAAAGTACGAAGTCACGTTTCGAATGCGTCGCGCGGACGGGAGGTGGGCTTGGATCTTGAGCCGAGCAGCCGTGATGGAACGTGACGCGGCAGGAAACGCGGCCGTGATTTTTGGTACGAATGCCGATATTACGGACCGACGCCAAGCAGAGTTCGAAGCGGTTGAGTGGAAGCATCGATATGAGTTGTTGATTCAAGCAGCCGGGGAGGTCGTTTACGATATATCCAGGTGCGGAGAAACCATCTATGGCGGTGCGGTAGAGGCTACGTTGGGCTACGCACCTGAGGAAATGCTAGGCGGTTTCTCCCAATGGATTGGTCGCCTTCATCCCGAAGATCGCGAGCGTGCCACTGCGGCCGCAATTGCGGCTGGAGAGGCCGGGGAGAAGTTCCACGCCGAGTATCGCTATCAACACAAGTCCGGAGAGTACGTGGTGATCTCCGACACGGCTTATCCGTACGCAATAGCGAACGGAAAGGTGATGCGATACATCGGCGTAATGGTCAACGTGACGGCGGCTCGGCGCGCCGAAGTGGAGCGTGAACGACTCGAAGAGCGACTCCGTCACGCTCAAAAGATGGAGTCGATTGGACGCTTGGCGGGCGGTGTTGCACACGACTTCAACAATTTGCTGACTACGATTGGCGGGAATCTTTCGTTGGCAGTTCTGGACGAGCAAATCAATCCAGATACGCGGGAGCTGCTCGACGAAATTAGCAAAGCTACGCAATCGGCGGTGCACCTGACACGTCAGCTGTTGATGTTCTCTCGCAAGCAGGTGATCGAACCAAAGGTACTCTGCGTCAACGACACCGTGCAACGCATCGAGAAGCTGTTGCGGCGCTTGATCGGCGAGGACATCGAGCTGCGCGTGGTACTGAGCGGAGAACTTGGGTCGGTCCGTATTGACGAGAATCAACTCGAGCAAATCATCGTCAATTTGGTGATCAATGCCCGCGACGCCATGCCCCACGGTGGCAAGCTGACAATTGAAACGGAAAACGCAGAGCTGGACGAAGACTACTGCCGTGAACGCGGCGAGCTCGGGCAAGGTAGCTACGTGCGGTTGTCGGTTTCCGATACCGGAACGGGAATGAGTCCGGACGTCCGCGAGCACATCTTCGAGCCGTTCTTTACGACCAAGGAGGTCGGAAAGGGGACGGGGTTGGGGCTCGCCATGGTTTATGGAGCCGTCCAGCAGAACCACGGCGTGATCGAGGTGTATTCCGAGCCAGGGCTTGGCACGCGCATGCACGTGTACCTGTCGCGCACCGATCTGCCGATCCAGGTGACGCGCGGGGCCGTGGTAGGCGAAACCCGGGGCGGTGCAGAGACGATCGCATTAGTCGAGGATGCAGAATCGGTCCGCGCGCTCGCAGAGCGCATCTTGTCGCGGCACGGCTATCGAGTCCTTGCCTATGAAGACGGCGAAAAAGCCCTCGAAGCGATCAAGCGCCTAGATCATCCGATTGATTTGCTACTGACGGATGTGGTCATGCCGCGTATGAATGGTCGCGAGCTGGCGGATCGCGTGCTAGAGCTGATGCCGCGGCTGCGGATTCTCTTTGCGTCGGGCTATAGCAAGGATGCGATCTTGCAAGAGCCGGGCATCGAGTTCATTGCCAAGCCGTACTCGGTCGCAGAGCTCACGCGCCGCGTGCGAGAAATTCTGGACAAGCCGAACTAGTACCCCGAATCTTTTGAAGTGATGAGTGCTACCGAGGTGAGGGGTACTAGGAATTCGCGCAGCGAATTCGGGTTTGGGCGACCGGGAGTGGAAAGG
>JBLNFG010000695.1:0-3151 GCA_050263495.1 Myxococcales bacterium
GCCCCACAGCGCGCCGGAGGCGCGGCCACCCGAGCGCGCGCTATCTGCGTGCATTCTTGAGCATCGACAGGGAGTGCCTGAGCATCCCGCTCCCAACCAACTTCGTCAGTTCAACTGAAAGATCGGCCCGAAGGGCCGCGACGGCTGACCACCGACTCACGCGGACCAGACCATGCGACGTGTTTGCTATTAAGATAGATCTTAGTCAGCAAATCGGGTCGCTCGGACTGGTCCGCCTTCGGGCGGCAAGTCAAGAACCTCCTCGAGAGCACAACCACACGCGACCTTGACGTCGCGATGAGGGAAAGCAGGCCTTAGCTCAAGGTGTCTTTGTCGCTGAGAATTGCTTGCACTCGTTCGGCAAGGCTTGGCGATAGCGCGTCCCTAGCCGCAATCAGACGTTCGACTTGCCTACGCGAGCAATCAAGCTCGCGTCCGACTGCGGAGCAACTTCCTAAGATTTGAACCAGCTTCTCCAAGTTTGCTCGCGCCTCGGCCTGATCGATCTGACTCGAGCGTTCGAGATGCCGCTCGTGCACACGGCCACTCGCCCATCCGGATCCACTGGGCATCACGGCGCCCACATGCAGCGCTCGGCCGGGACGCGTTCGATGTACCGTTCGAAGCCGGCCATGGGCCTGCTCGAGCTCAGCTCGGCACCGCGCCTCGTAGCGTGCCTCCCATTCGTCCGCGAGACCGAGGAACGCCGCGTCGTTCTGGGCGTCACCCAGGTTCATCCACGGATCTCCGAGCGTCACTAGGGCGTCCGCATCGGCCATGTCATTCATGCCCCGTGTGGCTCCATAGTGGGCCGTCAGAAGCGTTCCCGACCAAGATGCGAGACAAGGGGCCAGCTGCTCCGAAAACGCGTCCAGGGCGCCGCTAGGCTGCTTCATGGAGGCCCAGGTTTCACGGCATCTCTCGACGCCGATGCCTGCGACGAATCGCAACATGGTTTCCACTAGGGGCACCGTGATGATCCCGAGCACGCGCGTCGGCGGCTCTTGCCTGGCCCAGTCGATGACTGCCTTGACCAGTCCAATGAGGGACGACCCGAGATCAAGCTGCCCGTTCTTGAACCACGCCTTACGGGTCGCATTTCCGGTCCGCAGCAGCGTGCGCTCGATGGGCGCGCCGTCAGGCGCCGTGAACACGTGCATCGGCGGTTGATAGCCAACCACCTTGGCGAGGACAGGCAAGTGGTAGTCAGCGTTGGCGTCGGTCACGACCACAGCACCGCTTCGACGCAGCGCGCGGGCAAGCATCTCTCGCGGTGACGTGACCAAAAGAACCCGTCCGTTTCCTCGCGGCTCCACGCGTACGATAATCAAATGTTCGCTGCTGATGGCGTGATGAACGGCCTTCAGCACGCGGGAGATGTTTCCGACCTTCCTCGCCAGCTTTGGTTGATACAAAGTATGATCGACGGTCATCTTGAGGATGGGTGGAGCATAGCCGCGATGTCCGTGGGGGAATGGTGCACCGAGGGCGCAGTCAACGGCGTCGGCATCGGCCGAGACCGATGCTGATCGCTGAGCCTGCTGAAGAACGGCAAGGGGTACCTCGCGTTCGTATCGTCGCACGGCCTCGCATGCGTCGAGGCGTTCTCCCTGCAACGCCGAGCGCAGGAAACTTCGCAGGGCCAAGAGCGCAGGGGTCAAAGCCGCCACGAACATCCCATCGAAGTGCGGGGCAGCTGAATTCAAGGCTTGGTCCAGATCGCTTTCGGTGAGTCCGACTGTCTCAAGGAAGTCTTGCACCTCGTCGATGACGAGCAATCCAGTCGAGCCTGTCTCAGCGTCGAGGGCGCCTAACAACGAATGCGTGCCGACAGTGATGCGACTGCTTGGATCTCCCTCTTGACCATCCTTGGCCGGACATCGGTCAAAGTGGGGGCAACGGACTTCGCCGTTTCGCCGAACGCAAAGTTCCCACTGGATCCGTTGACCGCCAGCAACGAGTGGATCGCCTACTTCGTGGTACTGGCAGACAGGTTGGCCTCTCTCGTCCCGCAACGACAAGGGACCAAACAACCGCAAACTCGATTGCTGCATGGCTTCGAGGCTGCGGGTGCACTGGATTGCCAGGTTGTTCTTGTCGACCGAGATCGCGGTCTTCGAGTCAAGTGGGGCGCGGGCTCCGGTTGCGTTGGGATCTGCATAGGGCTTCGCCGCCCTACGTGCAGCCACCCGCAGCGCCGCCTGCGTCTTGCCAATGCCGCACTCGGCTTTGATGAGGGTCAACCCCGGTGGCGCGCCTTCGATGGCGGCCTCGAGTGCAGCAGTGATTTCAGTTAGATCAGGAGCGTCGTTCTTTGCGACGGACGATGTTGTTGCAGACACATCCATTGGATCTGTGTCCGGTGGTTGGGTTGGTCCTTGGCCTATTGCGACGGACGATGTTGTTGCAGACACAACCATTGAGCCGACGCTCATCGCTCGCACCGCTGACATCAGTGCCGCGGCGACACCGGGCCATTCGCTCTCCAACGCGCCAAGCGCAGTGACGGATTCAATCGCTCGCCAGCGCGCGACTGTAGTCTGAGCGACCATGATCCGGTCATCAGTGCGGGTGTCGGCGTGTGTCTCGATCGAGATGGCTTCGTTCAGGGCAGGCACGAGCTCTGGCGGGACTCCGAGCTTGAGCATTGCGCCAGCCAGCGCCATAAAGAGCGTGTGCCACTCGCTCGTGACGCGCAACACCGCAGCAGCCATCGAGGTCACCAGCGGACGCCACTGCTCAGGCACGACCCCAAGGATTGGGACGGATGAGCTGTTCGGAGCATCGGTCGTGCTGTTGGCAATGCTCGTGGTTGATGAGGACGCAGCGGTATCCGGTTGTGATCGCGATCTTGTAAGCAACGAACCCCAGTCGAGAGGAACCGCCGGAAGCGGTGGCAGCTCGACTGGTCGCATGCGTTCAAGATCTAAGCACCGGGAACGCGTCTGAACGGCAGAGCGCCGCACGTGTGGCAATCGAAAATGCCGAGTCCAATCCCTGCAGCTTCTATCGACCTCAATGCCCGCTTCGATGAGCCTGGTGAGCCAGTGCTGAAGGTGCGTCTCGACAGCTTCGATTTCGAGGGGTACGGCCAGCGGCTGAACGATGCGACGACCGCGGCTCGTGTAGTAGACGCCAGCAGTCGAAAGCA
>JBLNFG010000696.1:0-4386 GCA_050263495.1 Myxococcales bacterium
TGTTTTCCGGAGTCTCCCTCGGTCCATCCGGTCGACCGCGGAAGTATAGAAATGCACCGACGGGCTGTCAATTCACAATCAAGCTGAAGCTCGAATGACTCGCCGAGACCTTCTACTGCGACTGGATTCGATGCAGCGCACGCGGCAGGCATTCACGCCTGTTTTCGGGGTCGTGCACCTACTGTTTGACGAAGGTCACGGGCACCACGATGACTGCGCTGCCCCCTTCAGGAGGATCGAATTGGGCACTTCTTGCCCGCGCTTTCACGCAGTCGACTGCTGAGCCAAGACTTCCTGAGGGCGCGGCCGTTACGTTCTGAACCTCGCCACCCGGCCCCACCTTGATCGTGAGTCGGATCGTTCCTTGAGCGTCGGGGTTTGATGCCAGCTCGCGGTTGAAGCAGTTTCGGAAGCCAGCTTTCATCCCGGCGACGACACGGCTTGCATTAGCAACCGCGCCACCGGACACCGCGGCACCGCCAACGCTGGCGTTACCCTTCGGGCCTTGCACCTTTGTCGCAGTACCAATTCCAGTCGTCCCTTCAGTCCTTCCAGACGTGCCGATTCCCTGGAATCCCGTGCCCATCTGTCCAGGACGCAGCGCACCGCCCCCGCCGCCAAGCTTGAGGCCCCCCATGCTGTCGGAAACACCCGTATTTGAGGCTGCTGCGGAATCCAAGACATTGGTGGCAACATCGCCGCGCCCCGTCAGCACGCCGGCCGTGGCCGGACCTGCACCGGAGAGCGCCCCAAGTGTCGCCATCTCCAGAGCCTCGAGATCTTTTGAGAGCTTTGCGGCTGCGGCTGCGCTGATCTTTGGTCCTTGGCCGGCATTGCCCTTCTGACCATTCGAAGCGGATTTCGGAGCTTCAGTCTTTTCTTCCGACTTGGCCGCGGTCTGATCAGAGGCCTTTTCGGCTTGTTCGACCGGTGGCGGCGCCGGCAGACTCTTCACCGAGTCGACCAGATGAGCAAGATTTGCTTCTTCGTTTACGACCGGGTCGAGCCAATCGGAATAGAGCGAGCCGATCCCCAAAAAATGCAGGAGGAACGAGAACGCCGCGATCATCGTCGTGGTCCAGTCGATGCTCGTCGCGCCTCTCAGAACAGCCACCGGCAACTGTGGCTTGGGCTGTACGGGAGGCGGCGCGACAAACTGGAACAGAAACGTGGTGTCGCCAAGAACCACTTTACCGCGTGAGTCCTCAGTCAACTTGAGCTGATAGATACCGAGCGCGGAACGCTTGGCATGACCCCTCAGAACGGAAAGATCGGAAATGCCCGATGGCAGGGCTATTCGTCCCGACATCGAATCAACGAAGTTCAAGTAATAGTCGGCGCCAACGAGTTCAAACAACTTGAAGTTTGCCGGCACCGCATCGGATGCGACAACAAACATGCTCTTCTCGCTTGGACCAACGGTCACGTGCGTGCGCTGCTTGATGATGCGCTCTTCAATCACGCGCCCCGCTTGGACCACGCCGATTCGCAACACCTTCGGTCCTGTCGCTGCAACGGCGCGCATGACAGCAGTCATCTGCCCGGGACGGTTGGTCTGTGGCTGACCGAAATGCTGTTGCGTCATTGAATCCTATCCTCGATGAAAGCGAACCCAGCAGGCAAGACAAAGCGACCTCCGTAACGCAATCGCCGCGAGGCCAGCTTTTTCGAAAATATTCGTAAGGTTGTTAGCATGAGTGGCAACGGCGTCAGTTATCCGACCGCAAAAATGGCGTTGTAGGCGCCGCTCTTACCGCGAAGCCTTCTTGCGGCACTTGTGCCAGACCGCGCCCCAGCAGGTGTGACGTGGAAGCGGGGTTGCGCGCGCGGTTTGGATCCCCCTCAAATGGCCCAGTGCTCGTGGAACTCAGAAGCAGTTGGGCCACCTGATCCCAGTCGCGCCGCCTCTGGTCAATAGCGGTCTTTGTCTGCCGACCTATTCTCCAGCAAAACAGCCCCGAGAAGAGCCCTGAAAAGCTTAGGATTACTACACCAACTATGGCTGGAAGCGTCGGATGTTGCAGGCAGCTGGTTGCTCCCCCCACGAAGGTGACTGCGGTGATTGCTAGCGCACACCGAGCCAACATATTGACGCGCTGTTCGACGTAATCCGTGTCGAGATCGATCGAGGCAAGCCGCTCGCAGAGGAGATCGACTCGATCCGCGTCTGCCGAACACTCGAGCACTTCCCGAGCAAACCCCCCGATCGGACCGGGAAGTGCCGCGATGCCCTGTATGGTCCACTGAGTCTCGCTACCAGCTTGCTGGAACGCCAATTGTTCCTCTGTCGGAAGCGCTCGACGCACGATGCGTACCGCGCTTGCGACTAGGGCGAGTAGTCCAATGAAGGCGAAGACTAGGCCGACAATGACCACCGCTGCACCTCAGAAGGGATCCTTTCTCGCTGCCTCTTCGATCCGCTTCAGGAAAGGTTGACGCATCTCCCCCAACGTCAACCGAGGCTGGATGCGACTCACATCAACGGCGGCGATGGGTTTCTGGACGCGCCCGACGATCGTCACCTCACTAATAGTGACAACGC
This sequence comes from Myxococcales bacterium, assembly GCA_050263495.1. GTDB lineage: Bacteria > Myxococcota_A > Polyangia > Polyangiales > Polyangiaceae > FEN-1139. The sequence goes on from JBLNFG010000696.1 coordinate 2,543, forward strand.
GCGACTTCTTCTGCGCCGCCACAGGGTTACTCGCAAGAAGAACTAGAAGCGCGATCGCCGCACCAAGGAGCCCACAAATGCGTTTCATTGTCCCGTGTCCTCCTCGCCCGAACCGGAGTCGCCAGTCTCGTCCGTCCGCTCGCTACGAGTCCCGCTGGTAGCGCCCTTCGGTTGCGTCGCCGGCTCCGATGCTGCAGCTTTCTCTGCTTCGCTCGCCTCAATGACGGCCTTCTTGGACTTTGCAGCGGTGATTAGTTCATCGACATCGTCTGCCTGCCCGGGTCCGGAGCGCGGTTTTCGCTTCTTGTACTCCTCGAACGATGCAATGGCTCGTTCGGCCGCTTCCTTTGGAGTGACGCCAGGCACATTTTCTCCGAAGAGGTAGAGCAAGCCCAGGGCGTAATGGACCTGCGCGAGCTGCGGGTCTTTCTTGGCAACCCAGTCAAGCTGCGTCTTCGCATCTGCGACCCTCCCGAGTAGGCGATAACCATCGCCCAGGTTCATGCGTGCCAGCGAATTGTCTCGGTCGTAGCGCAGCGCAGATTCGAGTAGCGGCACAGCTTCTGGGGCATTGCCGGCCTCAAGCAGATACGTCGCGAGCTGAACCTTGGCCTCCACGAGATCTGGCCGAATATCGATGCAGCGACGGAAATCCGCCATGGCGGCAGCGCGCTGCCCGCGCTCCTTATAGATTAGCCCCCGAATCAAGAGTGCCTCCGGGTTGTCCTTGTCGCGCGGAGGGTTCTCCGTACCGTAACCGTCGAGAATGCCCTGCAGCGCGTACAGCGACAGATCCAACCTGCGCGATCGGTAATGGTCCCGCGCCATGACGACCATTGCGGGTCGATAATCGGGGTTGGACTTCAGTGCTTCCTTGGCGAGGCGTTGTGCCGCACCAGAGTCGCCGCGAATCGACTTTACCTCCGCAAGGGCGGTAATAAGCGCTGCGCTACGTTCCATTTTTGCGAGCCGCCCGTTGAGGTACTCCTCCGCCGCATCGGGGTTCCCCTGCTGCGCGGTAAGCACCGCATAGGCCACGATCGCTGGCTCGTAGTCACTCACAATGGCAATTGCCTTCGAGTACCCCGAAAGGGCACCGGAACTATTGCCGAGCCGTTCACGGACTACGCCGAGCGAATAGTAGGCTTGGTACGCCTTTGAGTCAGCTTCAGTGGCCTTCGTAAACTGGCTCGAGGCTCCGTCGAGATCACCGTTTTGGAACGCCTGCATTCCCGCGACATACAGCGCGGCCGCTGCTGCGTTCATCTTGGGCCGCGCGGCCCCTGATCCGCCACTCGACGGCGCATCCGAGATACCAACCTGTTGTCCTGGAGGGACTCCCGCTACCTGGCTGGCATCAGTTCCAGAAGCAAGCCCAGTCCCGTCCGGGCTCTTTGCCGGACTGCCAGAACCGCCGCAACCAACAAGCGCGCAAGTAGAAGCAATCCAGGCTGCACGAAGAAGGACATGTCGGCGCATGGCGCTCACGGCAACAATTCCGGTGGGGGTCTGCTCAGTCGCATTTGCGGGTCTAACCATGGCGCACCTCATTGCGGTAAGACCGGCAGAGGCTTCGGCATGCCCTCTGGTTTGGGAGCGGTGACGAGACCTGGCCGCATTCGCTGAAACATACCGGGTGAGTAGTTGAGATCTTTCACGGAACTTGCGTACCCACTCATCTTCGCCTCACCAACGACATCCGTGACGAACGCGAGCCTGCGAATAGCGCGCGTAATGGCCGGGTTCGAGACATTGTAGCGACGAGCCAGGACGATCGAATTTGCGTATCGATCAACAAGGATCCGATCCGCACTATCCAATTCCTGATCGCGCTGCGTTCTCCA
>JBLNFG010000697.1:0-6763 GCA_050263495.1 Myxococcales bacterium
GCCACGCCATCGGCCAGCAACAGAACCGCCTGAGCCCGAAGGACTTTGCGCTTTTCGGCCTTTGCGGGACGTAGCGCAGCCTCGAACTGCTCCCTCTGCTCGAGACTCAAACTCAGCGGCATCGCACGTGGACCTGGCTGCGACCGGCCTTGCCATGGCGTAGCTTCAATCATTGCCGTCACCTACACGATTCGCCTAACCTTGGCCAAATTTCTGACGACCGGAACTAGTGTCGGAGCAATTCTCAACTGTCAGTGGTGATGTGCTTCACGGCGGAGGCGGCAACCAAACGGGGTTTTGGGCGAAAGTCGCCTAGACTTCGCGCGTTCGTGCGGGATGGGGGTGTTGTCGCTATTTTGAGGAGCGCAGCGTCGAGGGTGCTCGACGTAACGCGAGGGTTGGCGCTTGAGTGGCGAATTCAAACGGTTCGCTGCTCTAGTTCTAGGCGGCACATTCGCTCGCGCGGTGCCAGAGCGCACACATCGCCATACCACTTCATGTCTTCACGAGGCGCGCCGTATGGAGGCCGCAGGAGAGTTGTTCCAGTTTCTTCAGCAACGAGTCGAGCGTATGAAGATCCAATTCCGTTCGGTAATCCAGGTAGCGTTCATTTGCGGCTTCTATGGCTGCTCTTCCGCACCCGTCGCGGAACCAAAGTCGCCGCCACCGGCGCCCACACCAGCCGCTCCGACGCCTGAAGCAAAGCAGGCAGCGGATGCACCGGCAGAGTCCGCTCCGACAAGCGAACCCGACGCGATGGCAGCGCTCAACGAGGCGCAGGGCGGGGAAGTCGGCGGTGACCGCAAGGCGAGCCGTCCACCGCTGGAGCTCATCACCAACCCGACAGCGCTCTTTGTCTTCAATTTTGTCGATTCAGACGTGGGCAAGGCAGCCAAGGAGAAGTGCGACGCAGCCGGCGGTGATCGGAAGGAGATCGCTGCTTGTCTGCAGAAGGCCCGCGACAAAGTTCCCGTAGAGTCCCTGCGCTTCGTCAAAAAGAACGCCGAGTACTTTTGGGTTACGCTCAATCGTTACAAGGGCAACCTGTTGAAGTGGCACGTTATCCAGTTCCAGGTCGGAGAGGAAAAGGGTGATCGCCTGACCTTGAAGCCCCAAGGTAAGGACAAGGGCATAGCGCCGATGCCAAAAGTCCCTCGGACACTCGAGATCGAACTACCCAACGACTACTCGATCGTGTTGAACGATCCGGAATTTGGCAAGATGACGTTCGATACGAAGTTCGGCAAGTTCGAAGAGTGACGGCGGTCTCTAGCCATCGCCTTGCCTGGCGCGTCGCCTTGCCTGGCACGTCGCCGCGCCACCGCTACGAGTGACAGATCTGGAAACCGTGGCCCTGGCTGCTCCCTCTGGATCCCCTTGCGGAACCGGCCAGGGCCGTTCGAACACTGGGCGCAAAGAGTTGCTGCCCGCTCGTAGTAGCAAGCGAGGACTACGCGAAACGTCCACGATCCAGGATAGCTCGGATCTTGGCGGCTAACGATCGTAGGGAATACGGCTTACTGATGAACTGTATGTGCTTCTCGAGCACGCCGTGATGGATGATCACGTCTTCCGTGTATCCAGAGGTGAATAGAACCTTCGTCTCAGGGTGAAGTTCCGCGAGCCGCTTGGCGAGTTCGCGTCCGTTCAAGCTCGGCATGACGACATCGGTAATGAGTAGATCGATGTGTCCGCGATGGTTCTCGGCAGCCTTGAGTACCAAAGCGCCGTTGCCGGCGAATAGCAGGTTGTAGCCTAGCTTTCCCAGCAGAGTCCGAGCAAAGAAGAGCACGCTCTCGTTGTCCTCCGCGAGGAGGATGGTTTCGGTTCCTCCCACTGGGGACTCGGGGGGCCTCAGGGATTCGAACGACTGCGCCACCCCATCGACGCGCGGAATGTAGATCTTGAACGTAGTTCCGATCCCGGGTTCGGAATAGACTTCCGTCGCGCCACTCGATTGTTTGACGATCCCGAAGATCGTCGCGAGACCAAGGCCGGTGCCTTTACCTTGCGGTTTTGTCGTAAAGAACGGCTCAAAGATGCGATCTTGGACCTCTTTGCTCATGCCCTCCCCCGTGTCAGACACGCTCAGCACGACATATCTCCCTGGAGCGGTTTGGGGATGCAATGCACAGTAATCGTCATCCAGATCGAGCTCGGAGGTTTCGATGATGAGCCGCCCCCCGTCTGGCATCGCGTCACGCGCGTTCACCGCCAGGTTCACTAGGACTTGTTCGAACTGTCCAGGGTCGACTCGAACTGCTCCGACATCAGGCGCAAGGTTTGCTCCGAGCACGACGTCTTCACCAATGATACGGTTGAGCATCTTGTTCATGCGTTCGATCAGAGCATTGAGGTTGAGCACGCGCGGTTCGATGACTTGGCGACGTGAGAACGCCAGAAGCTGTCGCGTAAGGCTTGCGGCACTTTCGGCTGCCTTGCCGATCTCCTCCAGATACTCTGCAAGAGGGTGTTCAGGCCCCGCATCCATCTGCGCGAGTTCGGCATTGCCAGCAATCGAGGTGAGGAGATTGTTGAAGTCGTGAGCCACCCCTCCCGCCAAACGCCCGACGGCCTCCATTTTCATGGCCTGTTGGAGCTGTTCTTGTAGCTTGTTTCTCTCCTCTTCGGCGCTCACTCGCTCCGTGAAGTCTAGATGGACGACGACGACGTTTTGTACGGCTCCCAAATCGTTCTTGAGCGGATAGAAATCGCTCTGGATCGCCCTGTGCAAGCGACCAGACGCGGTAGATGCGATGTCGTATTTGATGATGGGAGAGCGCACCTCCTCACCAGCGAGAGCTAGTCGAATGAGTGGCACGCATCCAAGCCCCTGGAGCAGCTCGTCCTGCAGAATGTTGTGGCCTAAAAGGGATTCACGTGAGCCCCCCCGAAGGGCACAATAGGCGTCGTTTACCGCTAGCACGTCACCCCGAGCAGACAGGATCTGAATACCGAAAGGGGACTGCTCCACGATGCTGCGAAACCGGGCCTCGCTGGTTCGCAGCGCCTCCTCGGCACGTTTGCTTGCGGTGACGTCTTGTACCGTTACCACGTAGCCGGCTTCCGGCGCTTCTCGATCGACCAGCGCTGCATTCAGGACAACGGAAATCGACGTGCCGTCTTTGCGACGAAATGACGTTTCAACGGTATTGCGATCCGAACGATCGAGCGATTCGTATAGCAGGCGTCCAACCCGTTCGAATTCAGTCTCCGAATGGTAGAGGAAACGCACGTTGTGACCCACAAGCTCTCGCTGACTGTAGCCGGTGAGCTCGCACATCGAATCGTTCACGTCGTGGATCGTGCGTGCAACGTTGAACGTGATGCCAATCGGGGCGGCACGAAAGACGCTTTGAATCTTCGATTCACTCTTGTCACATTCAAGAGCACTACTCCGTTTCGTCCGAACGGTTGAGTCTTGCCTCCGCTCTGTGCGCCTCATGAGAAGTGCCTTTTCTTTCCCTGCCGATACGCGTGGAACCGACATCGTACGACGCTTTGGATGTAGAGTCGTTAGCATACTTGCCCGGGGCAGCGACGCGCGCTGAAATCGCGGTCATTTTTGAGCCCCAGCCTAAGGCTGACCCAGCTAGCCGTGTTGCTCTTGCCGCGTGATCATTAGCGTTTTGAGGGAAGAATCGAATCTAGCGGACTGAACGGCTTGAGATCCCCTACGCAAGCGCCGATCCCCTTGCTGCGCCGGGTCCCGCTCGCGTCGGTTTCACTGCGCTTCGCGCCCCTTCGCTACCCTCAGGACCGTGGCTCTCAGTGTACTTCATCCAGCTCGATGGACTCCGCATACCTCGAGTCGGCGCTTTCGTTGCGTGAATCAAACCGTTCGGCGTTCTAGCGACGGGCTTCGCCGCGCAATTGTTGAGCGAGCAACCACGCGTAGCAATCCGTTGCCTCAACGTCATCTGCCAAACCGCGAATTGGTCGATTCGTCACCAGCCGCTCATCGTACTTGGCATTGCCAGCGAGGCTACGCAGCCGCGTGACCGTCGCCGCGAAATTGGCGAAACTGGACGGCGCCATGGCGGGGCCGAGGCCCGTATAGCGCGCGGAGCGCTCGCGCAGCAGCCACGGAGCATCGTTGCTGCGGCTGAAGATGTACAGCACCTGCTCGCGCTGCGCGCTCGTGCTCGTCACGGCCTTGATCGTGGTCTTCGACATGACGAGCCCGCCCGTGGCAAGTGCCATGACAGGTCGCAATTTGCGTTCCTTGACCTCTTGAGCCTGCTCCGTCACGGTGCGATGCGTCGCCCGGAGCAACACGGAAATGTCTTCGTAGGAGCACGTCAGTGACGCACCGCGATCAGCCAAGAGAGCCGTGGACGTCAATTCGAATTCCCGCAGCACAACCAGAGACGAACTCGGTACAATCCGATCTCGGTCGCATGACAAGGCGCGGTGACCATGCCGAGTGATTGCCGCGCAAGCCGATTGCGCCTGACTCTCGTCCGTCGTGGCAAGGACTACGGCGGGCAAGCCTGCGTTTAGAATTAGCCGCAGCTCGTAGGCAGTCGTGCCGAGATCATCTGCCAACGCTTTCAATTGTGGTGATGGGAAGTCGCTAGAGAGCTCGGTGATGGCGACGAGATGCATGTTGGAGGTCCTAATCTCCTAGTAGTTCATTCTCGCCAAATTGGGCAGAGTATCCTTCAGTGTTTTCGCCGACGCCTGCGGCACCATCCCGGCTGTGCTGGCCACTGATCCTACGTGGAGTCCGCCACTTCAGGGACGCTTCCAAGGATCATCGAGTTTCAAGGTGCCAGGTCTGAGCGATCGAGGCGGCTCGATGACGTTTTCGTGCCTCACGGGGGAACCTTGGTACCGACGGTGCTCGAGAAGCAAGAGATGCTAGCGGTGGTCTTGCAGTCGCTCCAGAGTGCTCTCGATGGACCGCTTCGTCTTGTCGAGTGCTCCACTGACGGCTTCGCTCATGGTCGCAGCCCGGTGGGCGGCCGTGATGGGTTGGCGACCCTTGATGCGAGCTCTCACTGTGCAGTGCTTGTCATCGTGGCCGCTTTCGTGGTGCTCTTCGTCGCCAAGGTGCAGCTCGACTTTGGTGAGCCGCTCGCGGAACCGGCTCAAGGCGTCCTCTACGACACCTGTTACATAGGCGACGAGTCTCTCGCGCCCATTGATATTGCTGTCTACGTTGATCAGGATCTGCATTTTCTGCTCCGGCACGTCGTTGAGCCCCTGGGCTCACTCATGCCTTCGATGGCTCTGCAACGGTGCTCGCGGGGTGCGCCTCAGCGCTCCTCAATTGGCTTGCACGTCGTGTGCCATCGTTTCCTTGTTGCGGCGGCGAAGGCTCGCAGACAGACGGAGCACGCTAGAATCATGGAATCTCGTTCAGGGCCGGGGGGTGTAGGCTGACCCAAACCGCGAAGGCAATCACCCTTGGCAAATTGCGAATGGATATTGGCAGGCTTCCATTCGCGACGGTTTCGACTCGTGGCTCGTCGGCAGCCGTCAAGATCTTGGAGCGAACCCATTCAACGAACGGACTCCGCACGCGAACATTGCTGCGGAGCGCTCTGGTCAGCGTAGGCTCGTCCTGTTTGAGTGATACGAGCGAAACTCGCGGCGACTGGACTTCCGGTAGCGCGCGCCGAATGCGTTAGCAACACGGATTTGGCCGTACACGAGCTAGTAGCGCGATTCAATTGAATTGATGGGTCCTACGGACCCGGCCGCCACGCGGCCATCGCGCTACTAGTTTTGTTCCGTTGGGCATTCACTGCGCCCTACGGGCGCTGCTCGCTGCCGCGAGCACCGTGGCCGTCCGTGGAAAGCTTCACTTCGTGCGCCTTTCCACTCCCGGTCGCCCAAACCCGAATTCGCTGCGCGAATTCCTAGTACCCCTCACCTCGGTAGCACTCATCACTTCAAAAGATTCGGGGTACTAGTCACTCGTAGGTGACTTTCGAGCGCTCCCATGCTGCCGGCAGGGAAGGGGGGTTGCCCGTTCACGGCCACGGTACACGCGACACCGACAAGTCGTCCGCCGCACCACTCGTCTCCGTTGGTGCGCTTAGACGACGTGCCGTTTCTTTATGACTGCATCGGCTGCGTCGAGCGGGTGCTGCCACGGCGCGCATATCCGTAGGCAATGCGTGCTCATGCGGCTCGAAATGTGTAAGAAATGGCTTGCTCAAATGGGGGATTGACTTGATCGAGTGCCGGGTGTTTCCTTGACGGACTGAGGCGTTGCTATGTTGCCCGAGATGGACGAGAGTCGATGGCCCGTTGTCGTGATCACTATGCCGCGCCAGCTGATGCAAGACGAAGAGTTCTCTGCCCATCTGAATAAGCTTTCGGAATTGTGGCAGCGCGGGCAACGCTTCGGTTTGGTGGTCGATGTTCGAGCTGCGCCACCGCTTGTCGCGGACCGGAGGCGTCAAGTCGCCGAGTACCTGGATCGAGACGTCGAACGACATCCCGATCTGCTGCAAGGTGTTGGGATTGTCCTCAGCGGTAGCATCCAACGAGGTATCGTTTCGGTTTTGACCTGGCTGATGCGAAAACCTTTCAACATACAAACGTTTGCCAGTGTGGAACTCGCATCCGCATGGGTTTTACGCGGTCTCGCCGGGCCCGCCAAGGTGTCCAAGAATCCTCGCGCTGGTGCGGGCGCAGTCCGTTAGTCGAGTGAGGGATTGGGCAAGCGTCAGCGGAAGGTTGTCCACCTCGCGCTGGCGCGGGCGCAGTTCGTTAGTCGAGCGAGGGATTGGGCGAGCGTCACTCTCGG
>JBLNFG010000698.1:0-6024 GCA_050263495.1 Myxococcales bacterium
GAGCGAGCTCATCGACACTGGCCATACGCTTCAAGGGAATCGTCGAGCAAATGCGCTCGATCGCCTCCGGTGTGTTGTTCTGACGCGTCAGAGCCGTATCGACGTAGCCCGGAGCAAGCGCGTTCACCAACACTCCCCGAGGACCAAACTCCACCGCAGCGCTGCGCGTAAGCGCATTTAGCGCCGCCTTCGTCATGGAGTAGCTCACTCGCCCTTCCTTGGTGACCAAGCTGAAGATCGTCGATAGGTTGAGAATTCTGCCCCAGCCTCGGTCAGCCATTCTGGGCGCAAAGGCTTGCACGAGACGAAATGCAGCCCCGAGATTGACTTGGATCATGTTGTCCCAAGTGCAAACATCCACCGATTCAAGGGCTTTGATAACATTGATGCCTGCATTATTGACCAGAATGTCGATCGTCTCGTCTCCGTGGCGGGCAATGAATGCCTCGATCGATTCTCGACTCCCCAGGTCCAACTCTTGACGCGAAGGTGTCACCACGTTCAGGTTCTGCGACTCCAGAACCTGGGCGATGGCACGTCCAATTCCCCGGGAACCTCCAGTGATCAGTGCGGTCCTGCGTGTCGTCATGACTGCTCTCTCTCTCCAAACGCCGCCGCGTGGTCGACCCGCTAGAGTCGACCCCTCGCGCGGCGTTCCTCGTTGTCGGTCCCACGTGCACGAGTCGCCGGGACCGCCGTGGGCAGCTCAGTCAACAATGCCGCCGGCTTCTTCAATCAATCGCTTGTAGCGGCGCTCGAGCATCTCGATACGTGTCTCGTCCTCTTTGTAGATCAAGCCATAGAAATCACGCTTGTTCTTTAGCCACATCAGTTCGAATCCGACGGCTTTGAGGATCCCCTTGTCGTAGCCGTTTTCGAGCGCGGCTGGACAGCTGAAGATGACCTTGCGGGTTTCGTAGCGAGCGATCGAGCCCGAGGGAAAACGCTTGAGGAACGGGATCGTCTCCTTGGAAACGCCTCCGCCGACCACCACCTCGAGATTCTTGGCGCGAGCCGCAGTAACTACTCGTTTGGCAATTTCGAAGATTTGATCGTCGTTGACGTTCTCCCGCACCAGTCCGAGCGAGCCCGTCAGATCGACGCGTCCAATAACCACCCCGGCAAGCCCAGTGATGTCGTACTTATTGAGGATCTCCTCGATGGAGTTGCAGGCGGTAATGGTCTCGATGTTGACCAGGAACTTGATGGCCTCAAATTCGTCCTTCGGGTACGAGATTCGTGCCGAAGCGAGAAACTTCTTGAGCGCATACGCGGATTCGATCATGGGCCCAACGATGTGGGTGACACCAATGGCGCGGGCGTCGTAGAAGTCTTTGAGCGCCTCACAGCCGCCAATCTTGATCGTCAGATCCAGTCCTGCTTTGGTGACGACTTCCTTCAAGCGAAGCGCTTCTTCGAGCCGAGTACCCTCCGCCTCGAACTCCGCCTTGACCCCCGCGACGTGGTGCTTCTCGCGAAGCTCCTTGAGTTGTTCGACCATTCGTTGTTCAAGCAGATTCATTTTGTTGTCCTCTCACAAACACAGCCCATACCGAAGCAACTGAACTACGCATCATCCACTGGCGAAAGCATGTTTTCGGCAAGCTCATCGCGGCTCAAGAAGGGAGCCATGTCGTGCAACGGACTCGAAACCATGCGCCCATCTGGCAATTTTCGGGAAGAGAGTTTGGGTTCGAAGGCATAATCCAGGGTGAGTTGAATCTCCCAAATAACAGGCCCCTCAAGCGCCTGCACCTGTCGCTGGTGCTCCTCGGTTTCTTCGAGTCGCGACGAACACCGATATGGCAAGTCATATGCTCGCGCAAGCTCTCGATAATTGGGGAAGCCAAGTCCCGAGCTAGCGCCACAGCCATACTGCGTGCCGAAGAAGTTCGTTTGCGTCTGTCGGATGGATGCGTAGCCACCGTTGTTCAGAACGACGAGCTTTACGGGCAATCGATTGTAGGAAACGGTCGCCAGCTCTTGCAGGTTCATCTGCAAGCTGCCATCCCCAGCTAGGCACCAAACCGTTCGCTTCAGCCCTCGAGCGGCACCGATGGCAGCTGGCAAGTCGTAACCCATGCTGGCGCAGCCGCTGTTCCAGAAGTGCCGCTGGCCAGCACGAACGACCCCAGCCTGGAACAGAACGACGCATGCCGTGCCATTGCCAGCCACTACGACTGCATCCTCGGGCAACCGCTGTGTGAATTGCTCGAAGAACGGGTAGGGGTGGATTCTGTCTTCAACCCGTAAGTGCTCGGGCAACACGACACTGTAACGTTCGGTTCTCGCTTTTGCCCAGCGCAGCCAGTTCCTGAACTCCTCTTTCGGCTGGGTGCTGTGCAACGCCTCTTCGAGCGCGGGTAGAAAACTCGCTAGATCAGCCTGAACGGCATGAGAGGGACTGAACGTCGGCTTCTTGAGCTCGGCTGGATCGACATCAACCGCGACAGTGACGGCATGAGGCGCGAAATTCTCCCAGTTGTAGCTGATCTGTCGGACATTGTTGCGTGTCCCCAAAAGGACGACCAGATCGGCGTTTTGCAGGGTGAAGTTTCCACCGCGCGTCCCCAGTGTACCGATTCTTCCCGCGTAGCTGGGGTGAGCGTTCGGCACGAGATCGTACCCGCCGAAGGTGACCACCGCTGGAATACCTAATCGCTCCGCAAGCTGTAGGGCGCGGGTAGCTTGCCCGGCCAAACGCAAACCGTGACCGAAGACAAGCAGTGGTCGTCGGCTCTTTTGGATGAGCTGAGCAACCGCGTCTGCGTCGAACGGGGCTGGTTCGTACTCCACCGCCACGTATGGCCGAAGGCTCGTCTCGTCGACAATCGCCCCTTGGACGTCCATAGGAATGTCCAACCAAACTGGACCTTTTCGCCCACTGGTGGCCAGGTGAAAAGCCTGCTCCAACTCAAACCTAACGTCGTGCGGATCCTTTACGCTTTTGGCGTACTTTGTCAGTGGAGCGACGATCGGAATGATGTCGACTTCTTGATCCCCAAGCTGCCTCAGCGGAATGTCACGACAGCAGTCGACGGTGGTGGAGTGCTTGACCTGTCCCGAAACGTAGATCGTCGGGATGCTGTCCGTCCACTGGCCCATAAGCCCCGTCAACGTGTTGAGCCCGCCTGGTCCCGTCGTCACATTGACCACGCCTACCTGACCTGTCGCGCGAAACAGGCCTTCGGCTGCGATGGCACACGCCTGCTCATGGTGGTTGAACAACACCTCGAACCCAGAGCCGCGCGCGAAGGCGTCATTCAGATGCATGGCACCACCGCCCGTCACCATGAACACGTGACGAAGGCCGAGTTCGTAGAGCCGACGCGCAATGTAGTCACTGACCTTGATCATGCTAGTTGTTGTCTTTTTCTTCGCGGTAGTGCCGACGTAGCCGCCATTCCGGGAGGTCCACGCAGCTCACCAGTTCGTGCCATTTGAGATGGCGGGCTACGAATAACACGACATCCGTCCTCGACAATGGGCCATTCGGAAGGAAAGCGCCCGGTGGCGATCGTCGTCAGCCCCTCGGTATCCGAAAGCCTTAGTTCGGCACATCCCCATGACTGGGCTTGGCTCGGTGTTGGCCCTTCGGCTGACAAGGCCTGATAGCGTGGTTCGGAGGTGGATCGGCATTGCTGTGCTCTGAGTAACTGACATCCAAGTCAGGGCCCCATGCACCAACGCCAGGCGAGAAGGTCTTGGCCAGATGCGCCGAGGTCGATCGGTGTCACAACTCCCCAGCGGTAAATGGTTTGGCTGCATCATCCGACACTTGATGATGAACTCCGATGGCCCCAAAGACTGCGTATATCTTTCTCATATCGCCGTTCTTGACTAAGTCATTTGGCACGACAAACGAGCTGGACGACACCTGAATGGCGTTGAGTCCCGCCCGTACTTGATTCGAAATGTCGATGCGGTCGCTCAAGTACTGGCCCGAATTGGCGCTAACGGTCTTCAACAAACGCCCGTTCGAGGAGAAGGTGATACTCGCCGCCGGACCAAGTGACTTGACCAGATAAGAGAGGAAGACGGGTGCGTTCTTGCTCGTTACGTCAAGAGACATGGTCGCGTTTGGGCGCACCATCAGCAGATATGGCTCGTGCGGAAGCCTCGACCACCCCGCGGTGAAGCGGAACTCGGCGTCCTTTTCCCCATGTCCACGCAAGAAATTCACGTCATCGTGGAGATGAGCGCTATGAAGGAAGACATCCCTGACAACAAGCCCGGGATCCACCAACCGATATTCAGAACCCTGCCATAGCAGTTGGTACGTGTCGGCGGGTTTCGACGCGGCTGCCATGTTCCCCCCAGTGTTCCTTTCCAAGAAGAGAACCGGGGTAGTGCTCCCCTGCCAGTCGAACGCAGTCTGCGCGGACGACACATCCGGTCGCGTCCAGCGGCGGCTCAGGATCGCCATCCAGAACCACTTCTCATTTCGGCGCGGCGGTTTTTCGTCCGTCACCACGACCAGGCGATCCCCCTGCAGCCGCGGCACTTGCAGCAGCTCCAATTCCCTGTCCGTCAGATAGAACTCCTCTGCACGATAGCGCAGCAGAGTGCGAACCCCATTGACCGAGACGCTGGCGGCGAAAAGCCCCCCGACGAGCCAACGCAACGTAGGTCTTTCAACGTGGGATACCAGCAGCCCGCCTAGTCCCAATAGCAGAAGCGGCAAGAGAAATACGGCGATCTTGGTGTACGCGTACGTATGGTTCAGTTCTATTCTGAAGTATAGATGCGCTGCCGTGACCAGCCCTGCCGCCAAGAAGAACCACTGAGAAGCTCTCGTCTTTCTGCTGAAGTAGAGCGTCATCGCGCCAGAAAAGAACAGAAGGAAGAGCGTTGCTGAGACGAGCAGCTGTCTTCCCAGAGGGTCCTCGGGCTTCATGTACCCGAGTGCGGGATCAATCGGCGCCAGATACATATTCCTCAGACCCAGCAATTCGAGTGCATAGATCCACTGAGGCTGAGGCCAACCGATGTTCCCCTTCGCCAGACTGCCGACGTTACTCAACTGAACCGAAAACCAAGAACCAACGATCTCCGGGCTAAAGAGGAATACGACTGCGGGCAGCAGCAGAAACGGCCAACGTAACCGGAATCGTGTGCGCAGAAAAGATAGGACGAGATACCCGAGCGTCACTCCAATAATGAGGAAAATGGACTCCGTGTAGAATGTTGCCGCTGCAGACACGAGCAAGCCGACCAGAAATAAGAGGCGAATGTCCTCCCTGCGGCTCACTTCACTCAAACGGACGTAAGAGAAGACCCCCACCAGGATCCCCATCGACAGCGCCATGGAGGCTATCTGTCCGTATCCCCCCTCGAGAAAGAAGAACAGGAGGTTGCAGTTCAGGCAGCACGCAAGACTGACTAGAATGGAAGTGGGCGCATCTCCCTCGCCAAAGACGTCCCAGAAGAGCTTCGTCCCGCTTACGAACAGCAGCAAATAACAGAGCGCTGCTAGATAGAAACCAACTTGAATCGGATGTAGCTGAAGGATTCCTGAGTAGAACGCCAAGACCAGAGGGTAACCGCGCCGTAAAACCACCCAAATGAACTCGCCTGCCACCGTATCGATCGGCGCGATACATGCGGGATACGTGTCGGGGGTGGTGCGTCTGTCCAAGATGAACTTGGCTGCTCCAGCGTAGCCGGCGGCATCAGGCCCGATGCGCCATGGCGCTGTCAAGTAGGGCAAGTCAAGAACCGGCACAAGCAGCACGGCGGACACGATGATACCGACACCTAGGAGGAACGCCGCGCGAGCGGGAGCGCGGCGACAGGAGCGCAAGAGGCATCCGAGATCTGCACGGTATCGCCAAGAAGCCCACGCATTCACAAGGACCGTTACCAGGCTCAATCCGATGCTGGCGACCGGAAAAGGCACCTTCAACGAGAACGCGTTGGCATGGAATAGCCCAATCCCAGCTATTCCGAGGATCGGGCCTAGGGAGAGAAGCAGGGCCGCATCCGTGCGGCGTTTTGGTGGGCACAGGAGAAGCCACAGTCCTC
>JBLNFG010000699.1:0-4724 GCA_050263495.1 Myxococcales bacterium
GCGAAGGGCGCTCACCAGATGCTGCTGCGAATGTGGCCCTTCGACTTCACGAGAATGTCGACGATCGCACGATCATAGAAGTTTTTCTTGTAAAGCTCCGCTGCCACACGGCTCTTGTAGAGCGCGCGCCCTTCCTCTATCTCTTCGGATAGCTCTTCGAATAGGCAGTCGTTCTCGATGCCGCGCACGATCTTCTCCTCATTGTAGAGTGATAGATCGCTGGCAATTGCGCGGGCCAAACGTCGGGCGGCATCCTCGGCTTCGATGGGCATCGTCGTACTCCTCAGGCAAGGCCCAGTATCGTACGGCTCGGGGGAACCTGTCAAAAGTACGCATAGGGGCCAGGATGCGATCGCCTCCCCTACACGCCTAATCGCGACACGCTTCCGCGTTCTGCGCCTCCAGCGCTCGCGCCAGCCAACCCGCTCGGCCCGCGACTCCGCGCGCCGCCCAACCTTAAAGTGACCTGGTCCAACGCGACTAACTGCTGGGCCGAGCGAGTGACTGCACGCTTTGGTTGGTCCAGCCATTGGGCCACGCGCGACACATTGCAGCCAGCATCAACGGCATCACGACGATGGAGTACCGCGCTCCACCAAAGAAGACCGCGTGCACTAATGCGGTCGAGCCGTACGCGAACCCTAGGCAGAGGTAGAGTGGCTCCTTGAGCAGGCGTTTGCCTAGGGAAGCCACAGCTAAGCAGAGCAGCAGTATTGAGGCCCAGGCATACGTGTAGAAGAGGCAGCCGATCGCGAGCGACACGACCGCCACCCGTAGCGGTCGACCTGAGCCCCTAATGCGCATCAGCCCCACTAGACCAAACAGGACCGATACTCGCTGGAAAATCACCTCAGCTGAGCCAAGGGCCACCTTTGCTCGGTCGTCGAAGTGATGCCAGTCGGAAGTATTCAGATACCACCCAGGCGCGCCCACATCGTCGAATGTTTTCTTGAGCTTCGCAGGAACGAGGGCGAGCCAAGCCGTTGGCTCGTGCTTGATACGTTGAAGCGCCGCTTCGCCAAAGCACGTGTCTTTCGCGGCCTCAGCATAGACCGTACGGCACTCACTTGGCACCCCGATCGAGTCAATCGACACCCACGCGCCGTCCCCGCGGGGTGAGGTTCCTATCAGCAGATTCCATCCGGCGTTTGCGCTCACGAACACGCATTGCCCCATGCGTTCACAATTACGAAGGGTCCAGGGAAGGCACACGCCGAGGCTGACCGACGTAACTAACGCGAGAAGTACCACTGCCCGAAGCCATGCTCGTTCTGGAGTGCGACCAATCAGCGACACGCGCGCACGCAACGCCAACAGTACCCCAAGGAACGGAGCAAACAGCAATTGCTGGGGTCGAACCAGCGTGGCTATGCCGATCAGAACTGCCACTCCGATTGCAGTCAGGACCAGGCTGCGCCGTGTGCGAGTCTCCGAAAGCGCGAGCGCAACCGCGGCGATGCAGAGCGCTGCGGAGATCTGCTCGGTCATCAACGCCGGCGTGTAGAACACGAAGGTGGGGTGAACCGCGGCGATAGCAGCGACGGTCAGCACTGCCCAACGCCCGGCGAATCGCGACGCGATCCGATGGACTGAATAGACAATGCTAGCGCCCGCAACCGCATTCAACACCATGGCCCAGACCGGCTTTTCGCCGAATGCTGCGTACAGCATTCCGATCAGTGCGGGATATCCGATGGGATAGTGAGCGGCGTACGTCACCGCGCCGTCAGGCCAGAGCCACGTGTATCCAAGGCCCCGTGCAATCCGTCCTGCGACGATGTGATAGTACTCGCCATCTCCCGCGGGTGGAAAGCGGCTTGCACCCCATGCCACCACCGCGAAGCGCAACGCCAAAGCGGCGACGGTCATCGCTAGCGCGTCGCTCGGCCACCGCGGCGGGCTCGGCTGGCGCTCGATCAAGGAAACTCCGCGAGCACGTCGAGGCTCATCAGGTCGCTAACGACCTCGCAAACGGGTAGCCCCACCACGTTAGAGTATGACCCCTGGATCGCTTCGACGAGGAACGCACCAATTCCCTGAACGGCGTATGCCCCCGCCTTGTCCAACCCTTCTCCCGTCGCGGCGTAGCGCCGAAGCAATGCCTCCGGCGCGGTTCGTATGCGAACGCGCGAGGTCACCGTTCGCCCGACGGCGGCACGCGTGAAGCTTCCGGGAAGAGAAATGGCGTACCTGGTATGCACGACGTGCTCGCGCCCACTGAGCCGCTGAAGCAGAGCAAACGCGTCCGCTGGGTCTCTCGGCTTGCCAATGATGTCGTCGTCGATTCGAACGATCGTGTCTGCGACGAGCAGCGCGGCGCAACCGTCGAGTTCGTGCCCTCTTTGGGCAACGGCCTGCAGCTTGTCATTCACCACGCGCTCCAGGTAAACGAGAGGTGGCTCCAGTGGCGCGGGCTCCTCATCGATGTCTCCGACAACAACACGCAACGGAAGGCTCAACCCCGACAGCAGCTCTCGGCGACGGGGCGAGGCGGATCCGAGACAAAGTGGGTGTTCGCTATTGATCGCAACGACTGACACGGCGTGACATTGGCACGCCTCCGGAGCTTCGACCAGTGGGCTGACGTCTGCGCGCCGATTCTCGGCCTGCCACTGTTGAAGGATCGGCTTTGGCCCGAGCAACGAAAGAGGGCTATTGTGCGGGCAGATGCGGCTGAATTCTTGGGCGACCCTGGCAATAACGCTCCTCTGCAGCACCGCGCGTGCGGAAACTCCGTGTTCGGGGTCCGCGAGCGGACTCGGCTGCTTCGACGCCGTACCCGGCATGGGTCCTGCAGAACCGTCGCCATTTCGTTGGTTTGGTCGAGGGACGGTACTTGATGCGCTGACAGTCGCGAGCACAATGGTACTGCGACATGCCAATTCTGCCAGCGAGTTGACGATATCCAGCTCCGATCCAGAGGGTAGAGTCGTCCCAATTGTAAGGCACACCAACAGACTCGAACTCCGGTTAGCCACCGGCATGGGCCGCGGGATAGATATTGGCCTAACCCAACCAGTGGCTCTCGGGCAGTCGGGTTCCGGCCCTGATGCGATCCTAACCCAAACGCCAAAACCGCTGGAAAGTGGCGGGTTCGGAGATCCCCGCCTCACCTTTCGCATCAAGCTGCCAGAAGTTCTATCCGAGCTCGCGTGGACCACGCGACTAGAGATGACCCTGCCTTTGGGAAACGAACGAGCTTACATCGGAGAGAGAGCCTTCACCGGAGCGATTCTGGTGAATGGCTACGTCGCGCTCAGCCGTTTCTCGCTGGTCGCCGACATGGGGGTGCGCATCGCGCCCGTCACACGCTTCGGGGACGTTAACCTGGGGAGCCACGGCATCGTCGGATTGGGCGTCGATTATCGACCTTTTACGCTCGATGTGCTGCACATCGCGATCGAAGGCATGTTCCGCCCGATGCTGGTCGGAGCGCCTACACTCCCGGAGGCAATTGCCAAACCGAGTTGGGTAGTCCCCGCGGAATGGATAGTTAGCGCGAGCAGCCGTCCCTGGGATTTTGATCTTTGGTTTTCGCTCGGCGCGGGAACGGCGTTGCCCCTCTCACATCGTGACGGCTCATCTAGCCGTGTTGCCTCGTGGTTCATCGCGCCTACTACATCGCGATGGCAAGCACTGGCGTCGGTTGCTGTTCGAAACTGAATCGAGTCTGCTGGCAGCAACCAGCGCATTCACCGCTAGATGCTCGCTCCGGGAGACGTGCTGGAGCCGAACGCCAATGCAGCTAACAGCAACCAGCGCATCCCCGCCTGGTGCTCGCGGGCGCGGTGTCGCTGATCACCCATGATATTCGCGTTCCTAGAAAGGACCCGCATCAACGCGCGCGTCGGCCACCCCCGTCTCGGGCTCGGCCACCGCCGTCTCGGCCTCGGATACCGCCCTGGGCTCGACCACCGCCACTGCGTATCAACGCGAACAGCCGTCGCAACCCAGCGCACTCAGGCGTCGCTCGCGCCCATTAGTGCGACCCTCAAAGCGCATATCGCTGGCGAATTTCGCGGAGTTCCTCAGAAGACGCGCTCAGAGATGTAGAGTACGTCGCCTGCCTGTAGCGGTACGTCGGGCGAGCTGCCTTCCGTAATCGAGTCAACGCTAAGTATGACTGTCTTCGCGCCGTCCTTGAGCTTCCGAGTCAGCCGCACCTGATTCGTCTTGGCAATTGACGTGAATCCGCCGGAGAGCGACACGGCCTGCAGTAGAGTCAACCCCGAGGTGAGCGGAAAACTGCCTGGCTTTTGTACCTGACCCAGCACCGTGATCTTCTTACTGCGGTACTCCTTGATCATCACGACCACGCTTGGATCGCGCAGGATCTTTGCCTCCATGAGGCGTTCACGGACCGCTCGCGCGATCTCA
Source organism: Myxococcales bacterium (assembly GCA_050263495.1). Taxonomy (GTDB): domain Bacteria; phylum Myxococcota_A; class Polyangia; order Polyangiales; family Polyangiaceae; genus FEN-1139. Next base: position 4,378 of record JBLNFG010000699.1, read on the forward strand.
TGTGGCTCGAGTCCGGAGACAGGGACACGATGAATGTACGGGAGATCCACGGTGCCGTCGGAAGCGACCTGATACTCCTCCGGTAGATCTTTCTCTCCGACGATCCGCAGCACGAAGACGTCGTCTGGTCCAACCGTCGTGCTTTCGATCGGCGGAGGCAGTTTCACTTGCGAATTGTCTATCGCACTGCCGCACCCCAGCAGAACGACTAGCGACATCCCGATCAGAGACACGAAACAGACCACCCTAGTGAGTGGTCCATACCCAACCCTAGATTTTGGCGTCAACATTACATGAACCAACGAACACCGAGCCATGCGGAAAAGCGCGAGAACGCCAGGTTGTCG
>JBLNFG010000700.1:0-2701 GCA_050263495.1 Myxococcales bacterium
GTCTCCTTGGCCTGGAAATGCATGACGACTTCCCGTCGCTCCCTAATTCTCTTAGTCACTCAAGTCTATCCACCCGATCCCGCAGCTGTGGGCCAGTACATGGCCGAGGTGGCAGAGGAACTGGTGGACCAAGGCCATGCAGTGCTCGTGCTCACGTCTGATCGGGGTTATGACAATCACGCTATCCGCTTGCCGCGGCACGAATCGAGAGCGGGGGTCCGCGTTTGGCGTCTGCCACTGACCTCGTTTGGCAAAGGCTCGCTCACCAGCAGGCTTGTCGGAGGTCTCTCACTCGTCGGGCAAGCGCTGGTCGTGGGCCTTTTGCATCGAGACGTCCGGAGTGCTTTGCTTACGACGTCTCCCCCTTTAGGTGGGGCCGTCGGCGTTGCTTTGAATGCGATTCGAGGGCTGCCATTTGACTTCTGGTTGATGGACCTAAATCCCGACCAGGCAGTGGCACTCGGCCACGTGCCAAGCGAAGCCGTGAGCGTTCGGCTCTTTGATGCTCTCAATCGCCAAATCCTTAAGCGTGCCAGATCCGTGCTTGCCCTCGATGGCGTTATGGCCAAACGTTTTCAACGTAAGTTGGGCTCCTCTAAAGCCGTCGAGGTGCTTCCGTTATGGCCGTTGCGAGAGTCGCGTTCGCCGACGGAATGGGGAATACAGACATTCCTTGCCGCCCACGAGTGCCAAGGAAAGCGCGTCATCATGCACGCGGGCAACCACAGTATTGCGCACCCACTCGACACGCTGCTTGAAGCGGCCAGGCGCATCGGCGAAACAACGAACCTTCGCTTCCTGTTCGTCGGTGGTGGGTTAGGCAAGAAGTCCATTGACCGCTGGGTACAATCCGAAGCTCCCCGTCATGTTCTGTCGCTCCCGTATCAACCGATCGAGCGGCTTGGCGATGTTCTTGGTGCGGCAACCGTGCAAGTTGTGGCCGTGGGAGCGGAGACTGTTGGGATCGTGCACCCATCAAAGCTCTATGGTGCCTTGGCCGCTGGTAGGCCAATCCTCATATTGGGACCGAGAGACTGCCCCGCTGCGCAACTCGTAATTGATTCACGACTCGGTTGGCACGTCGAACATGGTGACATCAACGGGATGCTATCTACACTGGCCCAGGTGGCAACCCTGTTGGACGACGAACTGGCGCAGATCGCCAACAGGGTGCACGCGCTCGCGAATGCCGAATACTCACGTGCCGAACTACTCGGTCGAATGGTCAAGGCCATCACCCACGAGCGCTGATTTCCGCCCCTCAATTCCCCGCCGACACCGCCAGCGGCGAGGGTGACGCCGCGAGCGAAGGGATCGCCCGTTTCTCACTCAACGCGGGACGCGCAGCAGGCATCGCGTCGCCGTCGACCGTCGGCGCGTCGAGCATCTCCGGCACAACGGCCTTCAGAGCGGCGCGGACTTCCATCGCGGAGCCTGAGCCGAGGAAGTCGGACAGGGTCTCGATCGCGCGAGCTACCTGCGCGAGCGGCGTTGGGACTAGCCGCCCCACGTAAATCTTCGGATGAACCGTCTTGCTCATCCGCTCGCCGTCGAACCCGAGCTCCTCGAACAACTTCTCGCCTGGACGCATCCCGGTGAACTCCACGTGGATGTCCACGCCGGGCACCAAGCCACTGAGACGGATCAGTTCGTTCGCCAAATCCACGATCTTGACCGGCTCGCCCATGTCCAACACGAAGATCTCGCCGCCCTTGCCCATCGCCGCCGCCTGCATCACCAGCTGGCTGGCTTCGGGAATGGTCATGAAGTAACGCTTCATTTCCGGGTGCGTGACCGTGAGCGGACCGCCTTGAGCGATCTGCGCCTTGAACGTGGGAATGACCGAACCGGTCGAGCCCAGCACGTTGCCGAAGCGCACCGCGACGTACTTGGTCTTGCTGTGCGTGGAAAGCGCTTGGACGTACATCTCAGCGACGCGCTTCGTGGCCCCCATGACGCTGGTGGGGTTCACCGCTTTGTCCGTACTGATGAGCACGAACGCGTCGCAGCGATGGCGGTTCGCTGCATCAGCGACAGCCTTGGTCCCGAGCACATTGTTCTTCAGTGCCTCGCCAGGGTTGTACTCCATCATCGGCACATGCTTGTGAGCCGCGGCATGAAACACGACGTGTGGCCGATCGTTGGCGAAGACCCAGTCGAGCCGATCTTCATCGCTCACATCGCAGATTCTGGGGACCAATCGCAGGGTGGGGCGATCACGGCCGAGCTCTTGCTGAATCGTGAAGAGGGCGAACTCAGAACGCTCGACGAGTACTAAGGACTCGGGCTGAAATCGCGCCACCTGGCGGCAGAGTTCCGAACCAATCGAGCCACCCGCGCCAGTGATGAGCACGCGCTTGCCAGACAGGAAGCTCCCCACCAGGTTCATGTCCAGATCGACGGTTTCGCGCCCCAGCAGATCTTCGATCGAGACGTCGCGCAAGCGCCCAAGTTGGGACTGATTCTCGATCAGCTCGTACAAGCCCGGCACGATCTTCGCTCGCAACTGGGCCGCCTCGCACTGCTTCAAAACCCGGCGGAGGATCGACGGCTCGAGCTCGGCAATCGTGACCACGACCTGCTCAATGCAGCGGCGAGCGGCCACCAACGAGAGATCTTCGATCCGACCCAGCACGGGAACGCCGTGCACGGTCGTCCCGAGCTTGTTCGGATCATCGTCGAGAAACGCCACTGGTAACAT
>JBLNFG010000701.1:0-5665 GCA_050263495.1 Myxococcales bacterium
AAGTAATGGCGGACATTCTCCCAGCCGAAAGAACCTAGCAAGAACGTCATTTCGGCGCACCACCATCGTGTCTTTGGCGCTTCTTTTCTTGTTGCCTGTCGTAATCATCCGGATCGCGCGTGTCGAAGCTAGCCGCTGGAGTTTTCATCATGAGAAAGGCCAAAAATTTGGTGCATCTGCAAAGGTTCGCAACGGTCGTTCGATTCGGGCTGCGCGGGGTCGTCAGCTGGCTCGGCGCCAGTCTTGTACTGTCGTTAGCTCCTGCTGCGCTCGCACAGACTTGGGCCAACGGTAGGCAGCGGCCCTCACTGCGCGAAGTCGCAACCGTCGATCAGACAGGCGAAGCGGCCTGGCTTTGGGGGGCGGAAGACGTCGCGAATAATGGACTCGACCAGTTTCCAGCCGAGGAACGGGCGATCGATGCGCGTTCGGTCTATCTCAGAATGGACGGCGAGGGTCGCCTTTGGTGGCGGACCTACGTCAGTGCCGAGTCCGCGCCGCAAAACAATCTGACCGCGTACCTGTTCGTGGATGCCGATCTGAACACCGCGACGGGCCTTTCTGCAGCGGCTACGAGCATCGATCCTGCGTTTACGACTGATCCGAGTGCTGGCGGATACGAATACGTGCTTTCGGTACGTGGCGACGGGTCGCAACTCCGGTATTGGGCACTCGACGCCACGCGACTCGGCTTCGTCGAAACGCCGAAGAATTCCCCCGAGGTCACGGGCGAGTCGGGAGTATTCCTGGACCCGTTGCGCGTCGGTGTTCGCGACCACGGGTACGTGCAAGCGACCATCACGCAGAGCTTGCTTGGCATCAATGGTCAGTGCCAGGCGCGGTTCTTCGTGCGCACGACGAACCAAACCCAGAATCTTGGCAGTGGTGATCTCAACGTGGGTGAAGTCGTCGCTTGCGTCCCTGTGGACACCGATCAAAATAGTGTTCCGGACATCGTGGAGCCGGATCGTTACCGTTGCACTAGTAACGATCAATGCCCCGCTGGCGGAATCTGCAGAGATGGGCGGTGTTGGCTGGCTCCGGTGTGTATCGACGACAATGATTGCGGCGCGAACGCGCGCTGTGTCGACGGCAGTTGCATCGTGGTGAGCGGTGGCGGCTGCCGCTCCAATCGCGAATGTGCGAGTGGATTTTGTCAGAATGGTCAGTGCGTCGCGTGCACGTCCAATAGCGTGTGCGGCGCAGGGCGAGTCTGTGCTCCCGATGGCCGTTGCGTTGCCGACGACACGCCTGGGGCTGCGGTAGGTGGCACGGGCGGCACTGGTAGAACATCGGGCGTCGGTGGTGGCATCGTGCTTGAGGACGGGGAGCGAATTCAGGGCGGCGCGTGTGCTTGTAGGAGCGCGGGCCTCGGGTTGGCTCGACCGAATTTCGGCTGGGCGATTGTTGCAGTCGGGATAGCGGCGTTGCGAGGTCGACGGCGTGGTGAGAAGGAGCCTCGACGATGAAACGTAAGGAAGCGAACCGAATGCGAAGCATGAGCCGTTATTCGTCCCTTGGTATAGCCATTGCGTCTGTGCTCTCGGCGCGCGCGGCGTTCGCTCAAATTGACGTCGAGCGATTCAAGCCCGCTGTGACCCACGACGGGTGGGTGACCGCCGAAGGTTCTTCCGTTCGTCCTACCGCAGATCCGTTCGAGTTCGGACTGGTTGCGAACTACGGTTACCGCCCGTTGATCATTGCCAATGACAACGGCGACTATCGGCGCAGTGTGGTCAATGGCCGGCTTGGGTTCGACCTGTTTGGTTCTGCATCGATTGTCGGCCCACTCTCCTTCGGTTTGGGGCTGCCCTTCTTCGTGGGTCAATCGGGGTTCGGCGATCCGAATTCTGCCGGCCTCGGCAAGCTACGGCTCGTGCCGAAGGTGCGCATTCTGGACGATCGTGAGTCGATCGGTTTGGCGTTTGCGGCGGAGATGCGTTTGCCGACCCATCGCGGCGACTACTCCGGCAGCAAGGGTTTCGAATTCATCCCCAAGGTGATTCTCGACCATCGCTTCGGTTCCGGTATTCGGCTTGGTTTCAATTTGGGCGTCGCGATTCGTCGTGATGACGCGTTTCTGAACGTGAACACCGGCAGCGAGTTGGCGTATGCGGCTGCGCTCGGATACCGGTTTGGCGGGAACGACGGCAGAACCGAAATTGGTGCTGAGCTCGTCGGAGGAGTGGGCCTCAAGCAGACCAACCGCGAAGAGGTGCCGCTCGAATTGTTTGCGTACGTGCGGCACGCCCTGAACGAAGAATGGGAGATCTTTGGCGGCCCGGGATTCGGCGTGGTGCCTGGATATGGCGTACCGCTATTCCGAGTTTTTGCCGGCGTTCGGTTCACGCCGACCAATCACGATCGGGACCATGACGGCGTTTCGGACGATGAAGACGCCTGCCCCGATCAAGCCGAAGATCGCGACGCCGATCGCGACTCGGATGGTTGCCCCGAGGAAGACCCAGATGCCGATCGCGACGGTGTACCTGACAGTGACGATCTCTGCCCGTCTGCCAAGGAGACGATCAACGGCATTGACGATGACGACGGCTGCCCCGACGTGGGGGATCCGCGAGTCATCTATGAAGACGGCAAGTTTACGGTGCTCGAGGCGATCCATTTCGAGACAGGGCAGGCGACCATCAAAAAGGATTCGCATGGTTTGCTCGATCAAGTCGCGCAGATGATTAAGGCGAACCCCGACTTGAAGGTGCGCGTCGAAGGCCACACCGACGATACTGGTCCCCGCGAGCTCAACCAGCGCTTGAGTGAGCAGCGTGCGGCGGCCGTTCGCCGTTACCTGGTGGAGCAGGGAGTGGCCCCGCAGCGGCTTCGCTCGCAAGGGTTCGGTCCCGACAAGCCCATCCTCAATGAAACCACCCCTGAAGCGCGCGCGAAGAACCGGCGCGTGGAGTTCGTGGTGGATCAGTGATCGACCGTTTGGTTCGGGCCCAGTTTGGTGATCCTTGCTCACCGGGGTGAACGGCGCGCTGCGGCTCCGAGCATTTCCGGCCGGCAATCTCGCACTTTCGACCTCCACGGCAGTTCGCGTGGCGCGAGCTGACCCGTTCAGTGACGATCGCGGCCAAAAAGTTCGTCCGGTTTCAGCCAAACGGCGGCCGCTGACTGCACCTCGACATCTGCCCAGCGAAACCGGGTGCCTGCGATCTCCCAATTGATACCATTGCTTAGCAGCCAAGTGCTGCTGGAATCCTTACCGGAGGAAGTCGCAGGTTGCCCTTGCGCGTGATGAGTCGACGATGGAAAGATTCGTCGCTCGAATCAGGGCGCACCGTCACTCGCTAGACGTGCGCCGTCGTTGCGGAGTGAGGAATGACATCCACTAATCTGACGCTCGGAATCGACCTTGGCACGCAGAGTACGAAGGTACTCGTCTATGACGTGCAGGAGCGTAAGACGGTGTCGCTCACCCAGGCGCCGCACGATATCGTCCAAAAATCCGATGGCACGAGTGAGCAAGAGATAGGCTATTGGCTGTCTGCGCTTTCGAGCTGTCTCGACCGCACTGATCCGATTCTGCGTCGGCTCGTCAAGGCCATTGGCGTCTCTGGCCAGCAACACGGCTTCGTGCCTCTCGATGCAACGGGACAGGCGCTCTACCGCGTCAAGCTTTGGAACGACACCTCCACCACGGATGAATGCGACGCAATCACCAAAGCCTACGGTGGTCGCGAAAAGCTCATTGCCGAAGTCGGCAATCCCATCCTTCCCGGTTATACGGCTTCCAAGGTCCTGTGGTTCAAACGCCACCAGCCAGAGAGCTATCGCAATCTCACGCGCATCTTGTTGCCACACGATTACGTCAACTACTACCTGACTGGGCAATACACGACCGAAGCGGGTGACGCCTCGGGAACAGGCTGGTTCGATATTCGAAGACGCCAGTTTGCACCGGAGGTGCTCCGCGCCATCGACCCTAGTCGTGACCTCAGCGACTGCCTGCCCAAGCTGATCGAAGCGCATGCAGCAGCCGGGCGTATTCGCAAGGATATCGCGGAACGATTCGGATTCTCGGAGCAGGTGCTGGTGTCGGCGGGCGGCGGCGACAACATGATGGCTGCGATCGGGACCGGGTGTGTGTCCCCCGGCAGCTTCACTGCCAGTCTCGGCACTTCCGGAACGCTCTTCGCGTTTGCCGAGACACCCGCCGTAGATCCGAACGGATTAGTCGCAGCCTTTTGTTCCTCGTCCGGAGGGTGGCTGCCGCTCGTTTGCACGATGAATTGCACGGTTTCTACGGAGCTGACGCGCGGACTACTCGGGCTTAGCGTAGCCGACCTCGATCAGTTGGCAGGGTCTGCTCCAGCGGGATGCAAGGGGCTGCTCACGTTACCCTTCTACGGTGGCGAACGAACACCCAATCTCCCCAAAGCCAAAGGCTCTCTTCTGGGTGTTACCGCGCAGAACTTTCAGAAGGCCTACCTGGTGCGCTCCGCCATGGAAGGAGCGCTGTATGCTCTCAGGTTTGGTCAAGATGCATTCTCTGCGCTCGGGACCAGCCCACGCCAGGTCCGGTTAACGGGTGGCGGAGCACAGAGTCGTGTTTGGCAGAAGCTCGCTGCAGACATTTTTGGCTGCAGCGTGATAGTTCCTGACGTTAAAGAAACGGCCGCATTGGGTGCCGCTTTGCAGGCGTTGTGGATGTTCGAGCAAACTAGCGGCAGGTCGACGACCCTGGAGGCCGTCGTGGATGCCCATGTACCGACTGTCGGTGCAGAAACGCTTCCTGAACCTTCCGCCCGCGCGTGTTATGATGAGTGTTACAAGAACTACCTGGAGTATGTGGAACTGCTAAAGCCCAAATTCGTTTAGCCCACCCCAAACAAGTCTTGAGAGCCCGTCCCGTTTTGTTTTGTGCGCATTCGTGCGAGGAGAGAGAAATGTCCTATTTCGTCGGCCAAAAAGAGTTCTTCCCCGGAATCGGTGCCATCCCTTTCGAGGGGCGTGAATCGAAGAATCCGCTCAGTTTCAAGTTCTATGATCGAAACAAGATCGTGCTCGGCAAGTCCATGCACGATCACCTCCGCTTTGCGGTCTGCTACTGGCACAGCTTCTGTGGCAAGGGCAAGGATCCCTTCGGCGACGACACGCTGGAGTTCCCTTGGGACAACGCTTCCACGAAGATGGACAAGGCCAAGTTGAAGCTCGATGCTGCCTTTGAGTTCATCACCAAACTCGGCGCGCCGTTCTACTGCTTCCACGACCGCGACATCGCGCCTGCCGGCGATAGCGTGGCAGAGTCCGAGAAGAATCTGCAGACGTTGGTGGGCTTGGCCAAAGAGCGGCAGAATTCCACGGGCGTGAAGTTGCTGTGGGGAACGGCCAATCTGTTTTCGGATCCGCGCTACATGAACGGTGCGGGAACCAATCCTGACTTCCGCGTCCTCACCCATGCTGCGGCACAGGTTAAGGCTGCCATCGACGCCACCATCGAGCTTGGTGGACAGGGTTACGTCTTCTGGGGCGGTCGTGAGGGCTACACCAGCCTGCTCAACACCGACATGAAGCGCGAGCTAGAGAACATGGGTCGCTTCCTGCAAATGGCGCGGGACTATGCCCGAAAGAATGGTTTCAAGGGATCGTTCTACATCGAGCCAAAGCCGATGGAGCCGTCTAAGCACCAGTACGACTTCGACGCGGC
>JBLNFG010000702.1:0-5323 GCA_050263495.1 Myxococcales bacterium
CGATCTCTTGGCGACGCTCAGCCACCGCAATCAACATGATATTGCTGACGCCGATCACACCGGCCAGCAGCGTGCCAATCCCGACAATCCAAACGAATACGCGAATCCAGGAGAAGACACTGGTGATCTTGTAGAAGCGCTCCAAATTGTTGAACACCCGGATCGCGCGCCGGTCATTAGGGGAGACTTGGTGCCGGGCTGCGAGGACGCGCTGGGTTTGTTCGCTGGTGGATTGACTCTCCTGCAAGTCGGTGGACGTCAAGTCGAACATTAGGTTGTGAACGCGACGAGGTGAATTGTAGACGAGCTGGGCCGTGGTGATTGGAACGTAGATCTTGAGCAAATCCGCCTCGCTGCCGACGTCCTCGAATTCCCCTACCACCAGGTAAAACAGCCCTCTGATCTCGATGTATTGTCCCACCGGATCAGCGTCTCCAAACAACGCATCCCGCACCTTGACACCGATTACACAGACCTTTCGATGGTTCAGGATGTCGAGATCGTTGAGGTACCGACCGCGCACCATCTCGGTTTTTTCGAGGAACTGATAGCCAGGGTGGACGCCACTGATGGCGAAAGCAGAATGCTTGTTTCGGTACCGTACCTCGAACTCGCCCCAGAGGTGGAACTTCCCACTCCGGTGTCCCATGTTTGTCAACTCACGATCCAGCGCGTCAAGATCCTCGTTCATCAGCTTGACATCACGACCCTGTCTACGCCCCGCGTGGGCGACGCTAGTCTGCCCTGGCTGCACGTGAATCGACGCCACGGCGTAGTGACGGAACTCCCACTCTGCCCCGTTCTCCAGACCACGCCCCGCCCCAAGGAGCAGCGCCAGCACGAAGACTCCCCACGCGACACTCAGTGCGGTGAGCAAAGTCCGCAGCCGGTCACGCCTGAGTACATCGAGAATCTCCGCAAAGCGCTCGAGCAGCATGCCGCTAACGCCCTTGAACGACAATTTGTCCGTCGCGAAACACAATCGTACGCCGGGTTCGTTCAGCAATGTCGTGCTCGTGGGTTACGACCAAAATCGTCAGTCCCTCCTGGTTCAACGACTGGAATAGATCCATCAATTGGTAAGAGCGCTCAGTGTCAAGCGCACCGGTGGGCTCGTCCGCCAACAGCAGTCGCGGATGCGTCACCAGTGCGCGCGCAACGGCAACACGTTGGCACTCGCCCCCCGACAGCTGGGTCGGTAAATGGTTTGCGCGCTCCCGCAGTCCTACGCGTTCTAGGTACTCGAGAGCTTGCCGATTGCGCAGCCGCCGCGGGACTCCACGGTAGTAAAGCGGCAACGCGACGTTCTCCAGCGCCGTCTTGAAAGACAACAGGTTGAATGCTTGGAACACGAAACCGATGAACTGGTTGCGGTAATGCGCAGCTTCCCGATCCGAGAGGCCCTTGACCAGATGGCCATCCAGGTAATATGAACCGCTGTCATAGCGATCAAGGATGCCGATTACGTTCAAGAGCGTCGACTTCCCAGAGCCGGACGAGCCCATGATCGAAACGAAATCGCCTCGGGCAATCTGCAGGTTGACGTCGCGCAGCACGTGTAACGAGCCTTCGCCGCTGTGGTACGACTTGTTGATATTCTCGAGACGAAGCATGTTGAGGGCGGCGACGAATGACCAATGCGGGCGCCAACGTCGCTCGCGCAGCGGTCATTCCGCGGGCCACCCAGCAAAGCACGATTCGGCTATGCGGCAAGTTCTGAGCCAAGCCGGGCCCAACGCTTGAGGACTCGAGGACTGTGTACCCGTCCGCCTCGCGCTGAGGTCTGCGGGATGTTTCGGCGCAAGTAGAGCCCTCGCTCGCCCCGCAGCCCACTAACGCGCGGCCTACTAACGCGCGGCCCACTAACGCGCCATCACGAGCCCCGCCCGTACGAGAGCCCAGCGGGTATCAAGAGAACAAGAGGCGTGCTCGCATTCGAGAATGCGCTGAATACCTGGCCTATCACGACCCTCTGAATATCGGGCTACTCGGAATCGCTCGCCGTCATGGCAACAGTCCCAGGCTGTTTCAATTGATCTGGAGTTGCCCAAGCCGGCAGCTTGACGGGCGTAGGCAGGTTCATTCCACCTCGAACTGCTACGCCGATCGCCTCCGTCAACTTGTCAACGGCCTTCTGGCATGCGGGCTCCGCAGCCGCAGAGCGCGTGCCCTTGCACGCTGAGCGATGTCTCTCATGGGCCATTGCAACGTACTTCGAGCTCAAGAGCGCCGCTTGGAATTCGTCCTCTAGGTAGCGCCACGGGATGGCGGCTTGAGCGATCTCTGCCATCCGAGTTGTCGAGAAATGCTCGCGAGCGACCGTTGCGCAGGTTCCGTCCCAACGCAAGACGTCGATGTCAGAGGAACTGATTTGGAGCTTGCCCGTCTTGGGTAGCGCGACGCCGCGCAGCACGATGACCTCTTCTCCGAACACCAAAGGAGAGGAGACGGCACGATCGCCATAGGCGTTGACTGCTTCCAGTGTTTCCGAGCGAAGGTATAACCGCTGCCAGGGCGTGTGCTTCTCGAACATGGCGATGGCCATGCTCGGGTAACGGCCACGGCACGCCAATTTGGCAAACTCTGCGGGCGGAACGCATTCCTTGGCTGATGCACAAGCTGTGGGGAGCGCCGCAGCGAGCGACTGATTCTCATGGGGCGCGTCGCTGGTTTCTGGCGCGGTCGACGTGTTTTGGGCCACCTGCGTTGCGGGCTTTGCGTCGTCTTCGGAGTCGCGCGTGGTGGATCCGTTCGGGGTACTCAAGGGAGATGCCACCTTGCTCGTACCGCCGCCCGCCGACGCGCATCCAACCGTGAGCGCGAGCAGAGCGGCATACCACGCCAGGTTGTTCGTTGCGATGGGAGTGCGCTCTGGAACAGTATTCGTCTGCACGCGGAGAATTCTGGGCATCATTGTTTTTGTACTGAACCGAGGCCAGCGGCAATCGGCGTGAAGGCTAGAACGGCTGGTTTTCGGGGTGCAGTCGTGCACGCCACACACAGTTCAAGCTACACTCGTCTGCATGCGGTGAAGTCACGGGACGCCGTAATTGAGTGCGGCAGGGTACGTCCAATGGCGCGCTGATCGGTGCGTGTGATCACGGGCGAGAGCGCTGCAAGTGCTGGAATCGACGCCCTCGGTTCGACGCTTAGGCGTTCCCGATCGGGCGCATGCATGCAGGAAGATGAGGGTAGTGAAGACCGCGCCGGATCGTCACTCGAGCCGTGGTTTACCCCTGGGGTGCACATTCCCGTACGCTGCCGACCTGTGCTTACGATCCAAGGAGAACAGCAGTGTCGCGGACTACGACGAGTTGTTCAGCGGCAGAGTGCGCCCGCGCCGTGGACCTTCGGGCAGGCTCGTCTGGGAGATGTCCATTGGTTCTTCATCTGCACTCAGTTCGACCGACGCTGGTTCGTGACCGCGCCGTGGCGGAAGGACCAGCACTGTCGCTGCTGACGTTTCTTTGCGTATATGCCTCGACGAATGCCCGCGTGTGCGTGCTAGAGTGGCGCACCAATGTCCGCGATGATTAGCTTCTACGACTGGCTGGCCAAGCAAAAACTCCTTCGAACGCCGCTCGGCGACTTGGCGCGTGAGGCGACTCGCGACAAGAACTTTCCGCGCGATGCCGTGTCGCTCGAGGCATTGATGGAGTACTTGCGATCCACGCCCATGGGTTCGGCACAAGTCCTTGCCGTCGCGCGTGCGGCATACCGCAGCTACGAGCGTAGCTTGCGTCCTGCCCCGATGTGACGGACCCGCGCAAGCCTGCGTCAGACGAGGGTCGAGGCCCGCGTACCCTGCGCCGCCGTGCCTTTCGGCCGTTGCTCCGGGCCTCACTCGACTACCCAGCTTGAGAAGCGTGTTGATGCGCTCCACGTAGGCGCTCAGGGATTCCGATCGTCACGGATCTCGGAAAGACGTAGGATGAAGCGTCGAGGCTCGAGGGCTTTGATATTGCGTCGCGTTACGTACGGGGAGGTTTGAGCATGCGTTGGATTGCCCTGATCCTGTTCTTAGGTCTTGCAACTGGGTGCGGCGCCGGGGACAAGGAAGCAGGGGCAACGCGGCAAGGCACGGGTGGCAGTACGAGCATCAGCGCGCTAGGGGGCTCGCACACGGGCGCTGGCGCCGGCGGCGCAACCCAGGGCCTTGGCGCTTCGGGAGGGGCGCGCCCAGGCGCTGGCGCCGGGAACACCGCCCTCAGTGGGAGTATTGCGAGACCGGGCACCGGCGGAAGTGTGGGTGCAACCACTGTGGTAGTGCCAGGGGGCGTCAAGTATTGGGGTGAGCCGCACACCGGAAACTTTTGGATCGGTCCCGTAGACTACGAGGAAACCAAATTCCACAACGCTTGTGCCCCCAGTGTTAAGTACCCTGCGGGCATCCAACGCTTGTACGGCAAGAATATCATCGGGCTCGCCAATGAGATGACGCTCGATAGTCTGAGCGCCAGTGAAGGCCAACTGTGTGATGCCTGCGCGGAGCTGTCTGCGAACGGGCAGACTCTCATCGCCCACGTTGTCACCTTCGGTCAAGAGACGGGTCCTACCGACATGGATGTGAGTCTCGAAGTTGATAACAAACTGCAGGGCTCCACCGGTCGCTCCCTGACGTGGAGGTTTGTTTCTTGCCCCACAACAGCACCTATTCAATACACGTTCGATGGGCGCCCGTGGAGCAACACCTGGTTCTTTCGAGTCTGGGTTCGCAACGCTCGCGTGCCCGTCTCCAAGCTTGAGTATCGCGTTGGTACGGGCAATTGGATGCCCGCCACGTGGCAATCCGATGGTGCATTTCAGGCGTCTGGCAGCGACTTTGGCTCGGGATTTTCGCTGCGTGTGACTTCCATTGACCGTCAAAGCATCGAGGACGCTATCCCTGATCTAAACACCTTCGATCCAGACGTAGGCGTCGCCTCTCTAGGCAACTTCGAGTGACCGTATCAACAACCCACTTGATCTTCATCCGAGGCTAACGAAATTCAGTAGCCCAACGCCTTTTGTGTGGGTTAACCCGTCTTCCACTCTCCCCGTATCATTCCCTCTGTTCAGCGGACCCCACCCGAGAAACAGTGCGCGATTTCCTCGCTAGAAAATCCAGGGGATTTCACAGGCGGCGCGCGTGAATGCACGTTCGCCGGAATCTCCACTGCCTTTCCAAGTCGCATGGGAGCGTCGCTTACGGAGCGAGCGTGCACTGATCCGTACCGCCCCACCGGATCGGGCACCCTCGCGGGGCGTCCGCGCATTCTCGGCTTCGCTACTCCGCCCAGTACAGCGTCATCCCGCGGTGATAGCCCCACGGCCGTTTTGGCCC
>JBLNFG010000703.1:0-12765 GCA_050263495.1 Myxococcales bacterium
GGAGATTGCGAGTGCTCATCCTGTGGATCGCCGAATTGGCGGGTACCACTCGAATTTCTCAGCGGCATCGACTTTCAGTTTGACGGACTGGTTGGCCTGCGGTAGCTCCGGCGACCGATCGGTCCGGACGCGCGTGGCTCGACGCCTCCAAACCAACCAACCTTCACCGGTGACGTCTACGCGCGGTTTGACCGAATCCTCGTAGGAAGGACGGATCTAAAAACAACACATGACAGTAACCCAACAGACTACGCCCAACGCAAAGGTGGATAGCTTTGCAGCACTATTCGAGTCGGCCGACACGGGCACCGGCAATACCGACCTCGGTGGCGAGGGTCAGATCACGACGGGTATCGTCGTGCAGATCAACCGCGATACCGTGGTGGTCGACATTGGCGGCAAGAGCGAGGGCGTAATCAGTCTCGACGAGTTCCGCGGATCGGACGGAACCGCAGCAGTAAAAGCAGGCGACAAAGTCGACGTCTTCATCGAGAGTCGCGAAAGCGATGACGGCCTCATCTCCCTCTCGAAGGAGAAGGCCGACAAGATGAAGGTATGGGACGAGATCTCGAGCGCGTGCGAACGCGACGAGATCATCGAAGGGACCATCAGTCAGCGCGTCAAGGGCGGCCTGTCCGTCACGATTCGCGGCGGCGTCAAGGCATTCTTGCCAGGCTCTCAAGTCGATCTGCGTCCGATTCGTAACTTAGACAAGTTGATTGGTCAGACCTACGAGTTCAAGGTCATCAAGTTCAACAAGAAGCGCGGCAACATCGTGCTCTCGAGGCGTGTCCTACTCGAGCGCGAACGCGACGAGATGAAACAGAAGACGCTCAAGAATTTGGAAGAGGGGATGGTCCTTACCGGTACCATCAAGAACCTCACCGAATACGGTGCCTTCGTGGATCTCGGCGGCATCGATGGCTTGCTGCACATCACCGACATGTCTTGGGGCCGCGTCAATCACCCGAGCGAGGTGTTCAACGTCGGCGACGAGGTAACGGTCAAGGTCCTCAAGTACAATCCCGAGACGGAGCGCGTCAGCCTAGGTCTGAAGCAGACGCAGGAAGACCCGTGGAACCACGCTGAGGAAGCATACCCGCTGGGCAAGCGCGTACGCGGCAAGGTGATGAGCCTGACCGATTACGGCTCGTTCGTCGAACTCGAGCCAGGTGTGGAAGGCCTAATCCACGTCAGCGAGATGAGTTGGACGAAGAAGATCAAGCACCCGTCCAAGATCATGAACGTTGGTGATGAGGTCGAATGCCAGGTGCTCGAGGTCGATTCGCGTTCGAAGCGCATCAGCCCGGGCCTGAAGCAACTCGAGCCCGATCCCTGGACGCTGTTCACCGAGAAGTACAAGCCCGGCGACAAGATTGCGGGCAAGGTCCGATCCATCACCGATTACGGCGTGTTCGTCGGGATCGAAGAGGGCGTCGACGGCATGGTGCACAAGACGGACTTGTCTTGGACCGTCAAGATCAACAACCCAGCCGATCTATTCGGTAAGGGTGATGATGTCGAAGCCATCATTCTGTCCATCAACCACGACGAAAAGAAGGTGTCTCTGGGCGTCAAGCAGCTTTGGGATGATCCCTGGGGCATCGTTTTGGCGCAGTACCGTCCCGGTACGGTGGTCGAAAACGTCAAGGTGCTTAGCACCACGGACTTCGGCGCATTCGTCCGCATCGTCGACGGCATTGAGGCGCTGATTCCGTCGGGCGAAATCCCGCCAGGCAGTGATCTACGCCCCGGTGAGATCGTAAAGGGTGAGATCATGAACGTCGACAGCGTGGACCGTCGGATCACGATGTCGCTGCGCAACGTGGGCTCGAGCGATCAGGCTGAACAGGTTCAGGCGCTCAACCGCGAGAAGCAGGCGGGACGACCGGCGACGCTGGGCGACTTACTGCGTGAGAAGCTTGGAGAGAAGCTGTCCACGATCGTGCCGCAGGTTGTATCGAGCGAAAGCACTGAAAAGAACACCGAAAAGGAGAGCTGAAAAGCTCCGTGGCTGACTCGCTGGTCGATCGATCGGAATACCTTACAGGTAATCGAGCATGACGGAACGTCTCTGGGCGCCCTGGCGCATGGAGTTCATCCGTAGGGATCGTCCAGCGAGTCAAGGTTGCGTGTTGTGTGAGTACGTGGGCGTGGCACCAAGCGTCGGCAGTTTGCTGTTGGCGCGACGGCGTCACGCCTACGTCGTTCTGAACAAGTATCCGTACAACTCGGGGCACATCATGGTGGTGCCGAGCCGCCACGTTTGTGACCCGACGCAGTTGCCGCTAGAGGAATCGCAAGCCCTCTGGCAATTGTTGACTGAGTCCATCGCTGCCCTGAGGGAAGCGACGAAGTGTCAGGGCATCCATTGTGGTGTCAATTTGGGCCGTGCTGCGGGGGCCGGCATTGAGGAACACGTTCACGTGCACCTGGTTCCACGTTGGGACGGGGACAGCAACTTTATGCCCGTGTTGGGCGACGCGCGAGTGGTGCCGGAAGCATTGGAGCGCACGCGGGAACAAATGGCGCCCTTCTTCGCTTCACTATCGACTGATTCGAGCGGCTGAGAATGCTTCCAGTTGGTTGAGGGAGACCGCATGCCAGACTATGAGCCTGCACCGGTGCCAATGAGGTTCGCGCGCGACGCTTGGACCCGAGCGCGCATCGTATTCCTGAGTGTGAGTCTCGCCGGATTGGTCCTACTCTTGTTTTGGGCACGCGAGGTGTTGCTGCCTTTTGTCCTCGCGTTAGTGATTGCGTACGTGCTCGCCCCGTTGGTGGCGTGGTTCGAGCGGCGCAACATCCCGCGCAGCGCCTCGATCTTGCTCGTATACGCGCTCGTCTTGGGCTCGCTGTATTATTCGATCGCAGCCATGGCCCCACGAATCTATCGTGAGACTACGGGGATCGTGCGCGAGGTCCCAATGCTGGTGCGCAAAGGCGCAGCCGCAGTCGGACCGGCAGTGGACGGCTGGCTTGAACGCATCGTGCCGTCATCACCGGAAGCCGCAGAGGCTTTGTCCGTGCCCGCCGCGGTCGAGGTACGACCGAGCAAAAACGGTGGCTTTGACGTCAATATCGGTTCCGGCATCGAGATCTCGCAGGATTCGAGCAATCGGTTGCGGATCGAGAGCACTGGATCGACGCGAGAGGGTCGCCTGCATTTCAGTCAGATCGTCGACGACGCGGGTGACCACATCTTGAACTACATCAAGCGGAACGCGATGCAGATCGTCGCGGTTGGCCGCGCTATCGTGACTTACGCGTCACGCGGCATCTTTCTCTTGTTCATGACCCTGATGGTGGCGGGCTACCTGATGTACACGCGCGAGAGCGTGATTGGGTTCTTTCGCGGACTCGTCCCCTCGGCTTCACGCCTCTCCTTCGACAGACTATTGTTTCGGATCGAGCGTGGACTCTCGGGCGTCGTGCGTGGCCAGCTCGTAATCTGTCTAGTCAACGGCGTGCTGTCAGCCATTGGGTTTTGGTTGTTCGGGCTCAAGTACTGGCCCGTTCTGAGCCTGGTGGCCGCGGTTGGGAGTCTGATCCCTATCTTTGGGTCGATCCTCAGCACGGTTCCAGCCGTTCTGATTGGATTGAGCCAAGCCTTTTGGACTGCGCTTTGGGCTTTGCTTTGGGTGCTCGGAATCCACCAGCTCGAGGCAAATTTCCTGAACCCCAAGATCATCGGCACGGCGGCAAAGATTCATCCGTGCCTCGTCGTATTCGTACTCGTGGTCGGGGAGCACTTCTTCGGACTTTGGGGTGCGCTGCTCGCGGTACCCACCTGGTCCATACTCCAGAGCCTTTTCTTGCATTGCCGGTCGTTAGTCATCGCAGACGCAGTCGATACGGTGTTGCCACTCTTCGAGGCACATCACTCGTCACGTCCTCCCGCGGGCGCCAGCATCGGACCGAGTTCCTCCCCATCGACAAGCCGCGGACCGTTTGGGCCATCCGAGCCGCCTGAGGGGAAGGAAAGCTGACGAGCTTGAGACGGCGGTTTGATGCTGTTAGGGCAACCCAGCGCGGAGTTCGCCGCATCGATCACGACGTGCTGCGTCGTGCACGCGGGCCCGAATAGTCTGCGGTAACCCCACGGAGAAAGGGGCCGTCGGCTTTGCGACGGAGAGCCCAGGCACTGCGGGAGCACGGCCGTTAGTGCTTGCACTGGCTGGAGGGCGGGCTATTCCTCGCAGCGTGAGCAAATCCCGATCTCAGGGGCCTAGGAAGTCTGGTTCTGTGCCGTCGAAGGCCCCAAGTTCTGCGGTGCACACTGCGAGTGCTCCAGCGGTGCCGGATGCGGCGGGGCTGGGAAGGGAGCAATTGCGCGCCATGGTGCTGCGCCTTGGCCTACCTGTCCTTGCTTTATGGATTGTGGGTGGCTCGATCGCGGGCATCTCATCGACCCAGTGGGTGCAGGTGGCTGGAGTGGCGCTGCCTGCGGCGATCACGGTACTTGCGCTTGGCGTCGTGATTTGGGGACTGCGGCAGGCGAAGAAGGCGCGCGCGGTGGCAGGCCTGGTTGGTCAGGCCACGTCTGCTGAGGATCGCAAGCACGCCATCCAGGAGCTTGAGCAGAACTATAAGAAGAACGACCCAGCCGCTGTCTTTGCCAAGGCGCAGCTGCAGCTGCAGGAAGATCCACAGTCGGCGCTGAAGACGTTGGAGCAGATTGACCTGGCCAAGGTAATGCCCAACGTCGCGGATGAGGCGCGTGCGCAACGCGCAATGATCCATCTCCTGCTCGGGCAGGTGTCGCTAGCGCGACCGTTGGCCGATGGCATCGACCTGAAACGGCACGAGGAAGTGCGGAGTCGCGCCATGATGGTGGCCGTAATGTCCGAGGCGTGGGCGCGCAGTGGGCAAGCCAAACGTGCAGCGGAGACGCTCAAGCTGTTCGATCCAGATGAACCCGCGCTCGAGCAGGTGCGTCCGCAACTGTGGCGCGCATCGGCCTATGCAACCGCTTATGCAAACGACCCGCGGGCAATGAAGCGGGCTTTGCGTAAGCTGGTTGAGATAGATCCAAGAATGCTAGCCGGGTTTTTAGGCAAGAAGACTCACCCGCTGCTGCAGAAAGAAGCGAAGCGCATGCTGGAACAGAGTGGCGCGATTCCACGCAAGATCGTGTATCAGCGACAGTAAGCAGCGGAGCCCAACGCTAGCTCGGGTTACTGAACAGGGCGAGCTGACCGGTGAGGGTCTGGGTCGCCGCCCGCCGCACGTCGCCGCGCAATTCGAACGCTGAGCGCATCCCGAGCAGAGGAAACTCTCCCAGGGCGTGTTTCACCAAGCCGAGATCTACGTTAGCGGCACCGTACAGGGAACGCCCCCGCCCTAAGCCGTCAAAGTAGATGCCGAATCGTGGCGCCGCGCCGCGCAGGCGCTGCTTAGCGTAGCGCAACGCATCCTCGAGTGAACGCCGTGCCGCTCGATCATCCCGAACCGCGAATGCCAGTTGAGTGCCGGCTGTGACCGGCTCAGTCAGCAGGATTGCGCCGCGCGCCGGATCGATCCCGCGCACGGGCCGGAACATCAGGTTCGGGGAACCATCATTCGTGGACGGGACGCAGTTCGGATCTGCAGACAGGGCCACGACGATCCACGAACGATCCACGAGTTTGGAACTGGCTTGCCCCAGCGCTACCAATGCCGGGACGCCGTCCAACTCGAAGACCGTTGCACCTTCTGCCGACGATACACGCGTCGGGGGAGTGATCAAACGACAGCAAGGCGACGCGACTAAAAGCGGTGGTTCGAGTGCAGGGAATTGCACTACCGCGCAACAGCCGCTTTGCACCTCACCGTTCGCGGTGACGCCCCAGAGCGGGGCGTCACTCGAAGTGACCGCGCCGAACCAAGCAAAAGCAGGCTCTGGAGAGTCTTCATGCCAGTTTGGTGGCCCCGCCTGGCTGGAACCGAGGAACATCTTCGGACCACTCGAGGTCCCCACCGCTGCTGCTTGGGTCGAACTGAGTGTATCCTGCTGACCAACGGCAATGTTTAGACTTTTGCCCCCCAACAACAAGCAGGCGAGGCCATCCTGATCCTCGCTTTCTCCATGCTCGGTGAAGACTCCATCGGACGTGGTAAACAGCGCAGGCAGCCCAGGCAACTCATCCCGGATCAGCTCGGCGAGTGCATGCAAACGCGAGCTGGAGGCCCCCGAAGCGAACCCGACGATTCCTGCCGGCTTGGTAATGCGCGATAGGTTCGATGCGATGCGACGCACCGCCTCAGCGGGCTTGCTCGTCTGTATCTGAACGGAAATCGCGTTGACCCCCATTGCGCCGCAAACATAGTCTCGTCGGCCGAGGCACGGCAAGGGCCAGAAAACCGGCCAACGGTCTGTGATAACTATTCCTCGAACTAAAGTCGCGAAAGGAGCGGCCGTTGAGGTTGGACACAAGCCGCTGGCTGGGGCCGTTTGCACCGACCCTTTCCAACATTTCCAGTTTTGCGTACGGTGGATTTAAGATGAGCCTTCTGTCTAGCCAGACCCTGACGCTCCGTTCCTACGGAGCCTCGCACGTGGGTCGACGTCGACAACACAACGAGGACGCATATCTGGACGACGACGAACTCGGATTGTGGGTAGTGGCAGATGGCATGGGCGGACACGCGGCTGGAGAAGTGGCCAGTCGCGAGGCATGTGACGCAATCTACGGGGTGGTCAAACAAGGCAAACCCAAGCTGATCGAGCGTCAGGCTTGGGACGAGGCTACTCAAGCAGCCGCGTTTCGGTTGCTCGAAGGGGCGATTCAGGCCGCGACGTACATTATTTTCTCGATGGCGGAGTTGGATCTTGGCAAGACCGGCATGGGTACGACGATCAGTGCGATGATGAGCATCGCCGATCACGTCATTATCGCGCAGGTTGGGGACAGCCGCATTTACCGTGTGCGCGACGGTGTCGCCGATCAGCTAACCGAAGATCACACGCTCGTTGCTTGGCAGGTCAAGCAGGGCATCATTACGGAAGCCGAGGCGCGTACCAGCAAGCAACGCAACGTCATCACCCGCGCTGTTGGCAACCGAGAGTACGTTCAAGTCGATACGATGTGCGTCAAGTGCGAACTCGGCGATGCGTACCTGCTCTGCAGTGACGGGTTGCACGGTTATCTAGAGATCGACGAGATCCCAGAGATTGTTGCACTCGGTGGGCAACGGGTCGTGGACAGCTTCATTCAGCTGGCGAACGAGCGCGGCGGGCGCGACAACATTACGGGGATCTTAGTCGAAGTCGGCTAGACCGCGCGATCGTGTACGTCTGATCAGTGCCAGAGCGGGTTCGGCTGGGCCTCTGAGCCACCGGTTGGTGAAGGATGGGGGCCTAGAAACCACCAACCGCGGCGGCGTGGTCGCGCCGAGCGCCGAGCCTCGCCCATAGGACAATGTGGTGTCCAGCAGTCGAGGATCGGGCTCGGAGAGTCGGTAATTTGGCCCAAGCTCAGCCCTCGGGTTACCCCGAGAATCGGCCATATGCCGAACCAGCGAGAGCACAGCATGCAATCCAAGCGCGTCGGGGTATTGATGGGTGGATCGTCAGCCGAGCGTGAAACCTCCTTACGCAGTGGCCGCGCCGTAGCCTTGGCGCTCGAAGAGAGCGGACGCGAAGTTGTTCGGATTGAACTGAATGGACATCGAGATCCTGCGGATGCGATTCGGAAGGCCGGAATCGACGCGGCATTCATCGCTCATCGCGGTAGCTTTGGCGAGGATGGTTGCGTCCAGGGGCTGCTCGAACTGCTACGGATCCCCTATACGGGTTCAGGCGTGCTCGAGAGCGCGCTAGCCATGGACAAGCTGAAGTCGAAGGAGCTTTTCCGGCTCCACAACGTGCCGACGCCTGCCTATTACGTGTATCGCGGGGTGAACGACTGCGATGCCATACTCGATGTACATGGCTCCTTTGGTTTCCCCGCAGTGGTTAAGCCCCGGCGCGCGAGCTTGGGCCTCGGCGCCCGTTGTGCCACCGACGCCAGTGCGCTCGTCGCGTTGATCGGCCGTGCTAGTGGCCCTGGCCACGAGGTCCTGGTGGAACGATGGGTACGCGGCATCGAGATCACTGTCGGCGTGCTCAATGGTCGCGTGCTTGGCGCTTGCGAGACGGCTCGTTGCGACGGTGTGAGCGATGCTCGACGCGATCAGTTGGCTCCAGCAAGAATGACTCCCGCCCTCTACAACAACGTACTTTGCCTTGCTGAACGAGCCATGGACGCGATTGGTGCGACGGGAGCCGTCACGGTGCGCATGCTGCTCACGGACACTCAAAACGAGTTCGTGCTTGAAGTCGATCCGCTGCCATCGCTCGTTCCGAATGACCTATTCGCCTCGATGGCGACTGCGGCTGGCTATGGGTTCGTCGAGCTGTGCGAAGCGATACTGGGAGCCGCTCGACTCCATCTGCAGGTGCACGCTTCGGAGCGCAAAGCAGAGATTGTTCCGATCGCAAGGAACGAAGAATATTCGCTGAAGGCGGTTGCGGGCTAGTGCCGCTCGCCGAAAGTCCTGCCGGACTTTCGGCGCCGCTGCGCGGAGCGGCTTCGCCGCTGCGGCCCTCCTTGTTTTCTCGGGGTTTCACCCCGAACCCCGCGGTCGCTGCGCGCCCGCCTAGTGCCGCCGTGGTGCCACGGTAACTGCCGGCACTACTTCTGGCGAGCGGCACTAGTCGCGCAGACGCAGAGCTTGTCGGACCATGCCCGTACGGGGCCGCGGCGTCGGGGGGTCATCCTCAGCCCCAGAGTCTCAAGCGTTGCGCATCAGAGCTGCCCAATCCTTCTGCGGCTTACGTCCGCACCGTCACGCATGCCACGAACTCATCTCCATCCATCGGGTCAAGTTCATCAGTGCCTGAACCGTTGGGCCTATTTTTATGGTCGGTTCGGCGCGGCTCCGGCCCGGAGCGCACGGATCGGGGATACGGATGAGTCGATTTCGTACTTCCTGCTTGCGCGTGTCGCTTCGACAGACTAGTTAGAGCGCCCGTTTTCGCCGCATCAGTCCCCATCGTCTAGCCCGGCCCAGGACACGGCCCTTTCAAGGCTGTAACACGAGTTCGAATCTCGTTGGGGACGCCAGAGATTCCTGCACCGTTATGCGGAATCATCACATCGGGCGGGGCCAGTAATCGACGCAACCGATCGACTGGCTCCGAGCGGGTGGATTCGGAAAGCGTTCCGAACGGCTTCGCTGGCTCGTGAAATTCGCATCCACACCCGACGACCGGGTCCGTTGTCGAGACCTCGGCTTGGGTCGAGTCGTCGCAGAGCTCAACGCAACCTTATCGGCGAGAAGTTGGTCGATGCCAGTGATCCGTAAGTCGCGGAAGCGTGCGGAGCGGAAAAAGGACGTAGCCGTGCGTGTGGGCGAATCGCTCGGGGTGGGTGGCGTCGAAGGGGCAGGTGAGGGGAAGACCGAGGATTCTCGCTCACACGTGAAGAGAGACGGTTCGCGCCAAGCAGGACGGACCGGGTTGAGGCCCGACCGACCCGCGGATACAAGATGTCGGGGCGAACCCGACTTCATCAGGCGATGCCATGCAGACAGCTGACTAGAACCCACCGATCGGCCTCAATCGGGTGGTCTTCGAGGCTGTTGCAGAATCTGGATCGGTGCTTTAGTGACAGCCCTGCGCCTTGCGACGGAGTAACGACCATGTACTCAATTACAGTTACCGAGAAGGATATCGATGCCAACGCTCTGCTCGGAGGAATCCTCGCTGCGGTAAGCCAGACTTATCCATTCGTGCAGGCCCCGTTGCACGAAAAGACACTGACGGTTCTGGCCGCCAAGAACGAGGACGACGAGTGGGCTACCTTGGTTCTGCTCACTTCGACCGAAGGGTGGCCATTCGAGCAAGGGGCCATTACCGCAGATGCACTCGATGAAAACGGGGTCTTTGTCCCCGACGAGTACTGCGATCCAGAGGACGAAGAAGAGGCAGAGGAAGACGTCAACTGAACGCGCAACCATCGAGCGGAGGACACCTGTGACCCGACTATCCGTGAACGTGAATAAGATCGCGACGCTTCGAAACACGCGGACGATCGGGATCCCCAATCTACTCCGTCTTTCAACGATCGCTCTCGACGCGGGTGCACAGGGCATTACTGTCCACCCGCGCCCCGACCAGCGCCATATTCGCGCGGAAGACGTGGCGCCCATTGCCGAAGTGGTTCGGCGCTACCCTGGGGCTGAGTACAACATCGAGGGTAATCCGTTTCAGGGCTTGGTCGAGCACTGCGAGCGTGTACGTCCCGACCAGGCCACGCTGGTTCCCGATGCACGCGAGGCGTTCACAAGTAATCATGGCTGGAACCTCGTGGAGCTTGGGGGGGCGGAACGGGAGGCGTTAAGGCAAGCAATCCTGCGCTTGCACGCGGCTGGGGCTCGCGTGAGTCTCTTCCTGGATCCAGTCGTTGCGATGATGCCGCTCGCGCGAGAATTAGGGGCTGATCGAGTTGAGCTCTATACCGAACCGTATGCCGCAGCCGAAGGCGCTGAGCAGGCGCGAGTGCTCGAGAAATACGTTGCCGCAGCTACGGCCGCGCACTCGGCGGGCATGGGCGTCAACGCGGGGCACGATCTCAACCTAGAGAACCTCGGTCTCTTCCTGCACGCAACGGGCGTGATCGAAGAGGTGTCTATCGGCCATGCGCTGATTGCCGACGCCCTGGAATTCGGGCTGAAAAACAGCGTGGAACGCTATGTTGCGTTGTGTTCTGGGCGGTCGAAGTAGTTGCCGCGGAATAGGCCCCCATTGACAGGGCCGGGTCAAGGCCGATAATCGCGCACTTGAGGACCCCCATGAAACTGACTCGCGCAGCGGCCACCTTGTGCATCGGCTTGGCTTCCTTTGGCTGTGAGGGAGCAAAGGCTCGGTCAGACTCTTCAGGCGCAGTCTCTGCGGCTCCTTCTTCCGCAGCTGTCGAGCCTGCCAAGGTGATAGAGCCGCCGCGACCGGCTCCGGCTGACCTTGGGCTCGAGCCGCTCATCAAGAGTCCGACGTGTGACAAGAACTCGCAAGCCGACAGTTGCCGTGTTGTGGCGGAATTTGCCGAGGGCAAGCGTTTCATTGCGCAGACTCCTGCCGGCGAAGGCCGCTGGATTGGCAATGCCTTCGTGCGCGAGAAAGGCATCGAAAAGAAGCAGCTCCTAATCCTTTGGGCAAAACAGGTTCCGACGAGCCAAGTTGGTGCCGGCGATCTGCCGGTTCGCGTCGGGATGGGCACGCTTGACGATGAGCTCGTGGAGCACGGGTTCAAAATGGTCAACGCGCTGAGTCGCAGTGACCAACCGTCCAAGCGCAATCAAGCTCGGCCAGCGGTAGACACGTTTGTTCCAACAACCCAGCGAGGCGCAGTAAACACGGCGGGAGTGTCCGTTCGGTTGATCGCGGAAGAGCCAATCTATCTGCGCCAATCGGGGCGCAAGGTCGTCATGGTGATACCCAATCAATCGTCAGGTGCAGCGCCGGGGGACGGCACCTACGCTGAGTTCTGGCGCGCTACCTGGTGACTCGAGCGGCGTAATAGCGCTGCTTTTGCGCCGAAATCCTACGGCCAGCGATGCCGCAGAACGCCAGCACGGGTTAAGCCATGTGCCAGCCCGGCTTACGCGACTTGCGAGCGTCCGCTTTTTGACCGACGGCGTGAATCGGTTTGGTGTAGCCTGCCGAAGAATGGATGCCGTTCGCATGCTGGTCCACGATCATGAGGTCTTGACCTCACAGGTCGAACATGTCGCTGCCCTAGTCAATGGTCTGCTGCACAAAAGCTTCGAGCCAGCAACGATACGAGAGGAGCTCATGCAGCAGGTCGAGCTCTTGAAGGATCAGCTGCTGGAACACTTTGGGTTCGAGGAAGAAGCGGCGTTCCCTTTTTTGATGAAGGCGATGCCGAACGACGCGTCCAGATTGCAGGCTATGAGCGTCGATCATGACCGCATTGCGCGGCACCTGGTAGAGGTCGCAGAGCTGTTGCGGCTTACGGGCAAGCAGACCCTGCAGCTGCAGGCTGGGCCAATTGCCGCCACTTTCGAGCAGTTTCTGAACTACTATCGTTCCCACGTGCACGAGGAATTCGAGATCCTCTCGGCGATGCAATGCAATCTGACGGACGAACAAAGGCGTGAACTATCGGCCATTGCCGAGCGACTGGTGTGAATGGCACGCTGTCTGTGGGGCGTGAGAACGCCCTAGAGCCGGCAATTCTTGCGTGAAACGAGCGCGTTCGAACGAGGCGCGCATTACCCTGGGCGAACGCTTTCTCGCGTCGGGTAGACTATGACCCATAAAATGTATCGCTCTGGCCAGCGAATCGAGGGCGTTCTCACTGGCACTGATGGCGAGTCTTTTGCTTTACTAGCGCCCCCCCGGGCAGCCGCCTTCACCGGCTTGGCTGCGACCGTTGAAAGGACCAAGAGTCATGCCCAAGCTTTCCATCGACCAGGTCGAACTCTCAGGTAAGCGCGTACTCATGCGCGTCGATTTCAATGTGCCCCAGGACAAGCAGACTGGTGCCATCACCAATACTGCTCGCATCGTGGCGGCGCTGCCCACCATCAACTACGCCCTCGAGCGTGGCGCAAGCGTGATTCTGATGAGCCATCTCGGTCGCCCCGACGGCAAGGTGGACATGAAGTTCAGCCTCAAGCCCGTCGCGGAAAAGCTCGAAGAGCTACTGAAGCGCCCCGTCAAGTTCCTGCCCGATTGCGTCGGGGCGGCAACGGAGGCGGAGTGTGCGAAGCTCGCCCCTG